>NZ_JAILWL010000459.1 GCF_025698965.1 Roseibium sp. | reverse complement strand
CGCGTCCCGGGCATGGTCGTTTCAGTTAGATTAATTCCAGCCAACAAGGCTTGAAAGTCTCAAAAACGACATTCATGTCGCTTTTGAAAACATAGGTGTCAATTTTAATTGCCACAGTAGCAAGGGGTTGTTATCCAGCATGCATGAACGAGCCTTTGATTGAAAAGACGTCCGGTTGGCGCGGGACGCGAGAAGTCTGGATCCAGGCAGCGTATCTGGCTCTGCTGGAGAGTGGTATCGACGCCGTAAAGGTTATGCCGCTTGCGGAAAGACTGGGGCTGTCACGTACCAGCTTTTATGGTCACTTCTCAGATCGGAGTGACCTCTTGAATGCGCTGATCACGCTCTGGCAAGCCAAGAACACGGGCAATCTGATCAAGCGTACCGAAGCCTACGCGGAAACAATCACCGAGGCGATCCTCAACATTTTCGACTTGTGGCTGTCGCCCGAACTTTTCGACTCCCGTCTTGAATTCGCGGTTCGGAACTGGGCGCACACAGATCCGGACCTCGCCCGCAAACTGGAAGAGGCCGATCAGGTCCGGGTTGAGGCTTTTCAGGCAATGTTCGAGCGCTATGGATATGAAGCTCATTACGCCAACATCCGGGCAAACACCGTCTATCAAACGCAGATTGGCTATATCTCCATGATCAAGGACGGTCCGCAGGAACCTCTGGAACCACGACTGAGTCGCATGCCGGTCTACGCAGAGATCTTCTCGGGTCAGAAGGTCACGGATGCGGAAGCCGCCAGATTTTTCTCCAGGCATCCGGTCTGAAGATCAGCTTCGCCGGTCTGGCGGGCCAGTCATCAGTTTACGGATCGCGGCTTTTCCGGCGCAACATATCCCAGAGGCAAAGCAGTCGTATTCTTGATCTGCTCCATCGCAAAGGTTGTCGAAACGTCCGAGATATCGATCCTGGCGATCAGCCTTTTATAGAAATCGTCATAGGCTTCGATATCCGGGACTGCCACTCGCAGAAGATAGTCCACCTGACCGGCCATACGATAGAATTCAACGACTTCCGGAAACTCGCGGATAACATCGGCAAATTTCTTCAACCAGTCTTCGGAATGCTGGCTGGTGGTGATCGCAACAAAGGCGGTAACCTTTGCATTCACCTTGGTAGGATCAAGCAAGGCAACTCGTCCGGTGATGACCCCGTCTTCCTCCATTTTCTGAATCCGGCGCCAGCAAGGGGTCGTCGACAGACCGACGCGGCGGCCGATCTCAGCCACTGGAACGGTGCAGTCTTCCTGCAGGATGGACAGAATACGGCGGTCGATACGATCAATCATAAGTCAGCGATCCGAAAGTTGGCGGCGGTGTTTCGCCAGGACGTCAGAACAGATCTTGGTAAATGATTTTATTCTGAGAGGAAAATACGTAACTGAATTTCAATCATGTTGTCAAATTCAGCTGATTTGAGAATTATTTTCGAATTTCACCCCATTCAACATTTCACTCTTCACACCAGACGGGCAACTTCCCTCCGGAGCACAGGCAACAGCTCGCTTTCAAACCATGGGTTCTTTTTGAGCCAGGCATTATTGCGCCAGGAGGGGTGTGGCAATGGCAAAACGACGGGTTTGCCGGGTTGGGGAGACGCTTCGAAATAGTCCCGCCAGCCTGTGACGGTTTCGGTCAGCGTTTTCCGGCGCGCCGCCCCGAGATGGTAGGCTTGTGCATATTGGCCGATGACCAGGATTAGCTCGAGCTGAGGCATGGCGGCAAACAACCGGTCATGCCACGTATTCCGACATTCCGGTCTTGGCGGCAGATCCCCCCCTTTCGCATCGAGCCCCGGAAAACAGAACCCCATCGGAACAATGGCAAGACGGCCGGCATCATAAAAAACGTTTTCGCCAATACCCATCCAGTCTCTGAGCCTGTCGCCCGAAGGGTCAGTGAATGGACGACCGCTTTTATGCACCCTCGTTCCTGGCGCCTGACCGCAAATACAGAGCCTTGCGGTTGCGGACACTTGCAAAACCGGTCTCGGCATGTGCGGCAAAGGCTTTTTCTGAGGCTTTTCAATGCATAAACGGCAGGCTCGAACGTCGCTTGCCAATATCTCAAGGTTTTCAGATTTCGTTTTTTCCGACAATGAGTTGCACCCTGGCACAGCTGGTTAACCCTTCCCTTACCACGATCCTGAGGATGATCTTAAGGAATGTTGGAACAGATTGCAGAAACAAGCAGTATCACAATAACGAAATCAATCTTCCGGTCGGAAAATGGGACCTCTCGCTTCAGATAACAGCGAAGACGACAAACTCGCCATCAACAGGCAGCGGGCTATCCGTCGTCGGGAGATGGCACGGTCGGCCAAAAGCGCTCGCAGTCGTCTGGGAGCGCCTGAATTCCGATACACAACCTTCGATCTGGAACGGCAACACCTGTTTGCCGATACGCGCATCAACGCAGCCTATGCGGTGCCCCTTCTGGCGCTTATCGCGGCCGTCATTTCGGTCCTCTGGGTAGACCCTGCGTTGTCGATCGCGTGGTTTGTCTTCACGCTCTGCACTCACTTTGCCATGGTGTTCATCAGCCATGCCTATGAAAAGGCGCCCGCCGATCAGCAGGCGCGGAAATCCTGGCTATGGCGCTTCACGATTGGCGATTTGATTTACGGTATCAGCTGGGCAACTTTCATTCTCCTGCCCAAGGCCGTCGAAGTTGGAGACGAGTTGGTCATCTTCCATTTCGCGACGCTACTGATCGTTGTTGCGACAAATACGATGCAATCGGCAACTCTGCCGCGGTGCCTGCTTGCAAGCACTTTGCCGACAACGCTTGTGGTCACGGTCTTCTTTCTGCTGGAAGGCAGCCCGATACACTACACCCTGGCTGCCATGGCCATCGGTGCGCAAGGTTTCTTCTTCATTCTTGGCAACCAGCTTTTGAAGAATACCAACACCATGCTGGAATACCGGGCCGACAAAGATCATCTGATCGCGGAACTTGAGACGGCGAATGCGATGTCGGATGACGCCCGCCGTCGCGCGGAAGCTGCCAACATTGCCAAATCCCGCTTCCTGGCGACCATGAGCCATGAGTTACGCACACCTCTCAATGCAATTCTCGGCTTTTCCGAAATCATGAAGGATGAAGTGCTCGGCCCGATGCACAACAAGAACTACCGGTCCTATGCGGAAGACATTCACGGATCCGGTCAACACCTTCTCAACCTCATCAACGAAATCCTCGACCTGTCCCGCATCGAGGCGGGTCGGCATGAACTTCACGAAGAGGCCCTGTTTCTGGACGAAATCGCCGAAGAGTGCGGCAGCATGATGAAGGTGCGTGCAGAGGCAAAATCAATCGCAATCCACCATGCGCACGAAACAGGATTGCCGCGGGTGTGGGCCGACGAACGCGCGCTGCGTCAGGTGATCCTGAACCTGATGTCCAACGCAGTGAAATTCACCCCGATCAATGGCGATGTCCGGATCAAGGTTGGCCGGACTGTGGATGGTGGACAATTCGTCTCGATTTCCGACACAGGTCCGGGCATACCCGAGGAAGAGATCCCTACCGTTCTGGAGGCATTCGGCCAAGGCTCTCATGCGATCAGAAGCGCGGAACCTGGAACAGGTCTCGGACTATCCATCGTTCAGGCCCTGATCGGCATGCATGACGGCACGTTTTCGCTGAAATCCAACATCGATGAAGGCACGGAGGTTACGGTCTCCCTGCCGCCGTCGCGTATCATGCATTTTTCCGATGACGTTGCAGCACGCTTCGATGAACAATCGAAGCCGAAACACAAAAAAGCCAAGTCGGCCTGAGCGCAAACGCGCTCAAGCCTCGACCCTCCGCCTCTATCGGCTTATTCTGACTTTTCCGCCACACCGGCATCGGCAAAGGTCGCCATGCCGGAGTGCATTTCAGCTGCGGCCTTGACGATACCGGCAGCAAGCGCCGCGCCCGAACCTTCGCCAAGACGCATACCAAAACTCAAAAGAGCCTCCTTGCCCATATGTTCAAGAGCCTTGGCATGAGCCTGTTCCGCCGACACATGGGCAAACAGGCAATGGTCCAGACCGTCCGGGTCCATCGCATAGACAACTGCAGCGGCAGCGGTTGTCACGAAACCATCGACCAGAACCGGCACCCGTTGCAGACGGGCCGCGATGATCAGGCCAGCCATGGCGGCAATTTCCCGTCCACCGATCCGTCGCAGGATTTCCAGCGGGTCCGTAGTGCCGTTGAGACGGGCAACCGCTTTTTCAACGGCATCCCGCTTCCGGGATAGCCCTTCGTCATCGACGCCTGTGCCGCGGCCAATCCAGTCTTCGGCCTTGCCGCCGAAGAGACCATTCAATACTGCAGCTGCAACTGTGGTGTTGCCGATACCCATCTCGCCCAGGCAAATCAGATCGATGCCACCGGCCAGCGCTTCCATTCCGTAAGCCATTGTTGCCGCGCAGTTGGCTTCATCCATTGCATCTTCGCGCGTGATGCTCGGTGTCGGCATGTCGACCGCCAGATCGAACACTTTCAGTCCGATATCATTGCTCCGGCAGATCTGATTGATGGCAGCACCACCTGCGGCGAAGTTCTCGACCATCTGTTGGTTCACCGCACTTGGAAATGCGGAGACACCCTCATCCGCCACACCATGTGCTGTCGCGAAGATGGCAACCATCGGTCGTGTGACCTTGGGCGGAGCGTTTCCGGACCATGCAGCGAGCCACTCGGCAATCTCTTCCAGACGCCCCAGGGACCCGGCCGGTTTGGTCAACTGACCGTCACGCTCTCGGACTTTCATCAACGCCTCATCGTCCGGCCCCGGCATGGATTTCACCAGATTGCGGATATCGTCAAAAGGAAGCGCGGTCTCAGAGAGGGACATGATTTTGGGTTCCGGTCTTTGTTGTGGAAATTTGCGAGCCACTTGGTCCTGTTTTGCGGCTGATCTATAACGTTGCCTTGACAAAACTCAAGCGCAGGACCGGCCCGATGAGCCCTGAAACCGACCAAACGTCAGAAACCGGGGCCAAATCCGGAAACAAACCCAATCGCAATAAAATGCATGATCACCTTGACCGCTTGGGATCTGCACTGCCTGACCTTGCCGCAGATACGGCCGCCTGCATCCGATTCTTCTCCCGACTTCCCCTCGATAAGGTCAACACCGAGGACGACCCGACTGCCGCCCCTGACTTTATACGCATCGCAAGAGCAGCCCCGCTGGCTGGCGTGGCAATTGCCCTGCCCGCTGCCGGCCTCGGCATGGTGCTCGGATATACATATCTCCCGCCGCTGGTT
>NZ_JAILWL010000458.1 GCF_025698965.1 Roseibium sp. | reverse complement strand
ATGCCGGTTCCGGCAAATCCATGGGTGAAACTTTCGTGGCTTTGCACCATGGCCCCGGACGGCATTTTCCAGACGGACATGACACTGTCCTCAACACCCTCGCCCAAACCTGAGGTTCCGGCCATCGCGACAACTTCCAGCGGGTCTTCTTCCAGATGGAAACGAACCGTATCCGCGTCATGGACCGTTATGTCGGGGATGACACCGCCACCTGCGGCCGCATCATTGATGCGCCAGCCGCGAAGATGCTCGGGCAAATTGACCGCGTGAAAGACCCGTCCGCTCAGGACTTTGCCGATCCTTCCGCTCTTGATCACCTCGTGAATAGCAAGATGAGAACCGGCATTGCGCAAGTGGTGATTGGTAGCAAACACTACGCCTTTGTCCTCTGCGGCCCGAACCATCCCGACAGCATCGTCCAAGGTCATGGCCAACGGCTTTTCACACAGAACATGCTTGCCGGCCGCGATCGCCGCCAATGCCTGTGCATGGTGCTTCTCGTTGGTGGTGGAGATGTAGACCGCATCGACAGTGTCGTCTGAAAGCTGGGCATCCAGATCCGTAAAGCTCGTAGCGATATTGTTGTCCCGCGCGAAGACCTCACCGCGATCTGCGCTTGAACTCAGGACGGAAACAACGTCCGACCCGCTCTGTGCCCGGATCGCATCAATCATGTAGCTCGACGCGATACGACTTGCGCCAACCAGGGCCCACTGCATGAATTCCTCCCGGATCAGTATCTTTTTTTGGAACGTTCCAATTTGTTGATGCGAGTCCTACTGGAACGTTCCAATTGAGTCAAGCACAGAAATGGAAAATGTTACACAGCAGGTGCCGGGAAAGCGCATAAACAGCAACTTGCTCAAGGACATGATTGCTGCCCTTCGACCTTTCCCTTATCATCAGAGTGATATGACCGTTCGCGACGCGAATTCGGGGCTGATTGGGAGGAGAGCCTCAACATGACAGTGACGCACGAGCCCTGGCTCGTCGCGCTTTCCCTGGTCATGGCATTTCAGGGAAGCTTTGTCGGCCTGAGCCTTGCGGTTCAGGTGAGAAACGCCGTTGAACCCAGACGGCGCATGCTCCTTGCCGGAGCAGCGCTGACCCTTGCTCTTGCCATCTGGTCCATGCATTTCGTCGGCATGCTGGCCGCCAAGTTTCCCATTGGTGTTGATTTTCTGGTTCTGCCGACGCTGCTGTCTTTTCTCGTCTGCGTTCTCGTTGTCGGCGTGGCCGTCTTCACGGCCAGCAACCGGCGACTGACCTCGCTCAGGCTTGGACTGGCCGCCTTCGTGATGGGGGCCGGTATCTGCACCATGCATTATCTCGGCATGTACTCGCTCCACGACTCGCTGTTAATGGATCATGAGCCTGCCTATGTACTTGCGAGTTTCCTGATTGCTTTCAATGCCGCCGGGCTTGCGCTTTGGCTTTTGTTCGGTCTTGGCAAGCGGCCACCGCTTGTCGTCTCGGCAGCCGTTATGGGTCTTGCCATCTCCGCCATGCATTACACGGCCATGTCGGGCATGACCTATTCCCTGTCAGAAACGGCCGGACGCCTTGCCGCTCCGAGCCTTAATCCGGCAACGCTGGCGATCTTTGTCTCCTGTGTCGCCTTTCTGGTCTCTGGCCTGTTTCTCCTGACGCTGGTTCCGGTGCAGCAGGCCGAGGCGGGGCGGGATCAGGAAACAGCTAGCCACGATGGTAATGTCGAAGAAACCATCGATGAAGCTGAACCCGCACTTCAAGAAGCTGCAGCTTCAGATCCGGGTAAACGGACTGCTGCCGGTCTCCAGGCAGCACCGTCCTCTCCGAGATCGTCCAAACCTACTGCAAAACGAACCTTGCCGATCGAACGAGATGGCCAGAAAACCCAGATCGGCATAGCGGATATTGCTGCTATCCACGCTGATGCGCATTACACGAAAATCTATGACGGTCATCGCGAATATTTCTGCCCACTCTCAATCAGCGAGGCGGAACAACAGCTCGATCAGAAACTTTTCAAACGGGTTCACCGCAGCCACATCGTCAACCTGTCTTGTGTTTCAAGCTTCAAACGCGCCGGTGACGGCGGTGTTCTGGTCCTTGAGGGCGACGATGCGCAGACTGTGCCTGTCAGCCGGTCCCGCTGGAGCCGTATCCGCGATAGGCTGACCACCCTGACCGAATCCGCAGATCAGCAAAATCATCAGGCGGCCGCGCAATAGCGGTCTCCGAAAGGGGGAGTTCCGCCTGCATACGCGCCCAATGTGCAGCGCAGCAACTTTTTAAATTCCCGCCGTTCGTGCAAACCTGTCTTTTTTTGCGCAACTTTAACGAGTTTATTTCCGATTGCCGTGAGAAATTCGTCAAATTCTGATTTTTCAATAGCTTAAAACAAATTCAGACAGATTTTCGGAACCGTTGCTCGTGAAATACGTCAAGGATTCTTACGTATTTCGTGCTCCAGAGCCGGCTGTCCATGTAATGTTGCACGTATCCGGTGCATGCCGTCTTGTGTGTGCGGCGCACCCCTCTCCACCCTGACGGCATGTGACATTCCGTCGCTTTTGACGGAAGCGCACGTTCCAGCCGGGTGACCTGTCCTTGGACGCGAGGAACCTTCATCCGGTGATCGGTTCGCAATGTTTGGACCGTTTGAGGGAGGAGAGAAACGTGATCCCTGGTGAATTCACCTATCACCGGCCATCAACGGTGGCCGAAGCCGTCGCCATTCTGGCCAGTCATGGCGACGAAGCCCGGCCGCTTTCCGGCGGCCACAGTCTGATTCCGATGATGAAGCTGCGCATGGCAGCGCCGGAGCATCTGGTCGACCTCGGCGGCATCGCTGACCTGAAAGGCATCAGCGAGGATGCCGGTACGATCACCATTCGCGCCATGACGACACAGCATGAGCTGATCGAGTCGGATCTCTTGAGCGAGAAGCTGCCCATCATTCGCGAAACGTCTTTGTTGATTGCCGATCCGCAGATCCGTTACCTCGGGACGCTTGGCGGCAATGTCGCCAATGGAGACCCGGGTAACGATATGCCTGGTCTTATGCAGTGTCTGAATGCGTCGTATGTTCTGACCGGACCGGACGGCGCGCGCGATGTTGCTGCGCGTGATTTTTATGAGGCGGCTTATTTCACCGCCCTAGCACCAGAGGAAATTCTGACGGCCGTGAAAATTCCGGTGCCTCCTGCAGGTCACGGTTACGCCTACGAAAAACTGAAGCGCAAGGTCGGCGACTATGCGACCGCCGCTGCCGCGGTTGTTCTGACGATGAACGGCGGCACGGTTTCCAGCTGTTCGATCGCTCTGACCAATGTTGCCGACACGCCGCTTTTCGCTGCCCAGGCGAGCGACATTTTGACCGGATCGACGCTTGATGCGAACACGGTGAGGCAGGCCGTCGCCGCAGCTGAAGCCATCACCGAACCGGCTTCCGATGGCCGGGGCCCAGCTGAATACCGGACAAAGATGGCCGGCGTCATGATGCAACGTGCACTTGCCCGCGCTGCTGAACGCGCATCCGGCTGAAATTGGGACCGAGGGAGAAAATCATGAGCGACATTGAACAAATCCCGGTCACAATGACCGTCAACGGCAAGAAGGTGCAGCGCTTTGTCGATGCGCGCACGCTTCTGATCCATTTCCTTAGGGAAGACCTTAACATCACCGGACCCCATATCGGCTGCGAAACATCCCATTGCGGCGCCTGTACCGTCGAAATGAATGGCATGTCTGTGAAGTCCTGCACCGTGTTTGCGGCCCAGGCGAATGGAGCGGAACTGACCACAATCGAAGGTCTTGCCAATCCGGATGGCACGCTGTCGGCTCTCCAGGAGGGCTTCCGTCAGATGCATGGTCTGCAATGCGGCTTCTGCACCCCCGGCATGATCACCCGCGCCCATACGCTTTTGAAGGAAAACCCGAACCCGACGGAAGATGAAATCCGGATGGGTATCTCGGGCAATCTGTGCCGCTGTACCGGCTATCAGAACATCGTCAAGGCCATCCAATACGCCGCCGCAAAGCTGAACGGCACCGATATTCAGGAGGCTGCAGAATGAATGACATGACCCCCACACGGGAACAGCGCGAAGCCGCCCTGGAAGGCATGGGTTGCAAGCGCAAACGCGTTGAAGACATTCGCTTCACACAAGGCAAGGGCCAGTATGTCGACGATCTGAAGCTACCGGGAATGGTGTTCGGCGACTTCGTCCGCTCTCCCTACCCGCACGCCAAGATCACCAAGATCGACGCAACCGAAGCCTTGAAAATTCCGGGAGTGATCGCGGTTCTGACTGCCGAGGACCTCAAGGGCGTCAATCTGGCCTGGATGCCGACGCTTGCGGGTGACGTCCAGATGGTGCTTGCCGATGGCAAGGTTCTTTATCAGAACCAGGAAGTCGCCTTTGTTGTCGCCGAAAACCGCTACATCGCGGACGATGCGATTCAATTGGTCGAAATCGAATACGAAGAATTGCCTGTGCTGACCGATCCGTTCAAATCCATGGATGCGGATGCACCTGTCCTGCGCCCGGATCTTGAAGGAAAAACCGAAGGCGCACACGGACCACGCAAGCACCACAACCACATCTTCACCTGGGAAGTCGGCGACAAGGACGAAACGTCAAAGGCGTTTGCCGACGCGGATGTCACCGTCAAGGAGATGATCTCCTATCATCGCACCCATCCCTCGCCGCTTGAAACCTGCCAATGCGTTGCTTCCATGGACAAGGTCAAGGGGGAGCTGACCGTCTGGGGCACATTCCAGGCCCCTCACGTGATCCGCACGGTCGCCTCGCTGCTGTCCACGATCCCGGAACACAAGATCCATGTGATCGCGCCGGATATCGGCGGTGGTTTCGGCAACAAGGTGGGTGCCTATCCGGGCTATATCTGTTCGATCGTCGCCTCCATCGTCACCGGTGTGCCGGTGAAATGGGTGGAAGACCGGATGGAGAACCTCTCCACTACTTCGTTTGCCCGCGACTATCACATGACCACGGAAATAGCCGCAAAGAACGACGGTACCGTTACAGGTTTGAAAGTGCATGTGCTTGCCGACCATGGCGGTTTTGACGCCTGCGCCGACCCGTCGAAATGGCCGGCCGGTTTCTTCAACATCGTCACCGGTTCCTATGACTTTCCGGCGGCCCACCTTGAAGTCGACGGCGTCTATACCAACAAGGCCCCTGGCGGCGTCGCCTATCGTTGCTCCTTCCGCGTTACGGAAGCCGCTTACTGCATCGAACGGGGCATGGACATTCTGGCGCAGAAGCTGG
>NZ_JAILWL010000457.1 GCF_025698965.1 Roseibium sp. | reverse complement strand
AATGTCATGCCCGGTGTCACCGCCCCTGAACACGAACGTATCCGACCCGCTGCCGCCATAAAGCGTGTCTGCGCCGGCTCCGCCGATGAGACGATCGGCACCATCATAGCCATAGAGCGTGTCTGATCCGGCTTCCCCATCAATGGTGTTGTCGACGCTCGAACCCCAGACAACGTTGTTGCCGGCGCCCATTTTCGCATGTTCGAAAGCGCCCTGGTTCAGGGAGTATTGGCGGTCATCGCTGCTGGTGTAGATCAGGGTGTCAATGCCCGCATCACCCGAGAACCAGGCATCCTCGGCGTCCGCATAGATCGTGTCGTCGCCGTCCTGGCCTTGAAGCGTGTCCGCGCCTTCGCCGCCATCAATGATATCGTTGCCGTCGCCCGCCTGGACAAAATCGTCGCCGTCTTCCAGATAGATCTCGTTGTCGCCATCCGTGCCCCAGACCTTGTTGTTGCCGGATCCGGCATAGATGTTTTCGAACGCCCCCTGACCGAGCGCATATTCAAAATCGTCCGCGCTGGTGTAGATCAGCGTATCAATGCCGGCGTCGCCGGAGAACCAGACATCGTCCGCATCGGCATAGATCGTGTCGTCGCCATCCTGGCCCTGGAGCGTGTCCGCGCCTTCACCGCCGAAGATGATGTCATTGCCGTCACCTGCCTGGACAAAATCGTCCCCCCATTCGACGCGGATCTCGTTGTCGCCGCTGGTTCCCCAGATCTTGTCGTTGCCATCGTCGGTTGAGACGTTCTCGAAACCGCCCTGGGCAAGGGAATATTCAAAATCGTTCCAGTCGGTGTAGATCAGCGTGTCGGTTCCCGCATCGCCGGAGAACCAGACATCGTCGCGATCGGCATAGATCGTGTCATTCCCCTCACCGCCGGTCAGGGTGTCGGCACCATCACCGCCATCGAGAACATCATCGCCATTGCCTCCGTCCAGAGTATCGGCGTCGCCCCCGCCTTCCAGATAGTCATTGCCGGCTTCGCCTCTCAGGGTATCGCTGCCGCCTTCACCACGCAGCCAGTCGGCTTCCTGGGTGCCGGTCGCAACGTCGTCACCACCCAATCCGTTCCACGTTGCCCCTTCCCCATTGCTTCCAGGGCTCAGATCAGGAGTATCGTTGCCATCGGTTCCAGGTGCCCAGTTCGCCAGATCCTCAATGAAGATGCCGAACGCACCAACCTGAAAGTCCTTGATGACAAAATGTGCATTCAGCGCAATCCAGTGTGCCCCTAAATCCTGGTTATCAAATTCTCCTATGCCAGCCCACCAGCGGACGGAAAAGCCATAGAGGTCGGCCCCTTCCTGATAATAGGCAATCTGGCCCATTTCATTTTTGTCACCCATCTGGCGAGTTAGGTAGATATCGGTTCCATCAAAGCTGTAAGTGTCGAAGTCGCGGGAGTTGCTGAACTCCACAAGCTGGTGGCCATCGATGGAATATTCGATGACGACCTCAATGTCAGGGTTCTCCACTACCTCCTCAAAATTGGAGCCGACGATCGGCACGCTTACGAAAATCTCGCCCGATCCATCTTCATCGACAATCTCGTCGATTTTGGTGAAAGTGCTCGTGTCCAAATAAACGTAGTCGTCAGCGAAGGCGCCCCCGGGCAACTGATCGCCGGGCTCATAAAACGCTTCAGGGAAAAATGCATCAAAGTTGTTCCGCAACTCCTCCAGGCTGGCATTGGCCCAGTTGGTGTTGTCGGTCATGACGCGCTCATTGGAGAAAATGTAATAGCTGTCATAGCCAAGGCCGCCATTGAGAATGTCGGTCGCTTCGTCATCGTAATAGGCTGTCGTATCAATGCTTGAAATCAGATCACCGGCCGGATCGGTGGGAAGGTTGCCAATTTTTGCACCCCCGAGAAGGATATCGTTGCCATCCCCGCCGAAAACAAAGTCCCGTCCTTCGCCACCGAAAAGCGTGTCGTTTCCCCGGTCGCCGTCAATCAGGTCGCTGTTCGCGCCGCCGGACACAAAGTCGTCGCCATCGCCGGCGTTGACAACAAATGATTCCTGAAAGATTTCCCTCGGATATCCATCTTCCCGGTCCAAAATGTCATCTTCGTGAGTGCCGACATCCCACCAATAGTCCTGGGTACTCAGTGCATTCGGATCCAGAAGGAAGTCGGCGGACGGATTGAACCCATCGGCTTCATCAAGCTGGTAATAACTCCGGAAGAAGTTATCCAGCTCTCTTATGAGCGCCGTATGGTCCGTGACCAGGCCCTCGGGGCCAAAGGCGGCAACCATAATTGCCTCAAAGGGTTCATTTAGCGCGGCCTCGTAGGCGGCCTGAACCGATGCCTGCATCATGGCGATGAGGTCATAGGTACCGGTGCTGTGCTTGAAGATTTTTTCACCTTGGCCTTCAACTGTTCCGGGTACTGCCTCATCCGTGAGAAGCCATTCATCAAAGAAACGGTTGACGCCAAAAAACGGAAACAGCAACGTCCCGGCCCACCCGGCATAATCTCCTTCCGAGCCTCCATGACCTGGCAGGTTCTGGAAAACCGAGGAAGCCGCCGCCCCGCCATCGAGAGCTCCAAGCCCCTCGATGGAAGGAAGATTTCCATATTCGATAATATCTTCAAGCAGTTTCAGCCCGATATCGTTGGACGCCGATTGGCCTTCGTTTTGCGCGCCTTGAAAATCAGCCGGATCTCCACCACGAAGTTCATATTGGATGCGGGTGTATTCGTGAATGAATGCCGCGAAAAAGCCCTCCTGATTATTCACATCTGCCGCGCCGTTGATCCAGTACCAGACCTCGGGCGTAACACCCTCCTTGGGCCCGTCGCCATCGGAGATGAACTCCAGGATTTTTTGGTAGATCGGGACGGCCAAGCCAACCTGGTACTCGTTCTGCTGGTATTGCGCTTCGACCGATGCCTGGAGAGCCTTAAGCTCCGCCAGTTGCTCCTCGGTGAAGGTATAACCGCCGTCGCCACGCGTAAAATCACTACTCATTTGTTGAGTTTCCTTCTTGTTTTACAATCTTAAAATCGAGATGCGGAACGCGTGCGCCTTCGATGGTGTCGCGAAGCAAGCGGTCGAACTGGATTAGTCGATACGGCGGGATGTAGGCCTCGTTGTAATCCGTTACAGAGACGACGAGCCCCGGCAGATAGCTGTAACCGAAGCTGCAATCGTCTCTGGAAGAATCCGCCCCAAATGCACCAAGACATTTTGCGAAAAAGGGCTTCCCCAACGGGGTCGTATACCGATTGGGAATGGCCATGTAACTTACAGGCCAGACTTTCTCCGAATGCTTCCTTTGGGGAGCCCAACACGCCCGCAGATCACCTGCAATGATCCTGGAGTGTTTATATTTTCGACAAATGTTGAAAAAGTTCTGGAACATATTATCCCAGGGATAGTCGTCGCCGGTTATAATTGGTGTCCTGACCATAACCCTGCCGGTACCACGAATCCCAAGCTTGCCAAGTTTCTGCTCCGTGGTAGCAGTGCCAAGGAATGATGAGAGCCCTAAAATTTTCTCTATATGCAGCGGATTTCCGGGGCACCCTTCAGGGGCGTGAGGATTGGTGGGCGGTGTGACTGGCTCGCGCCTGTCCGTGTCATATATCCACAAACGATCGAGAAACAGCGCGAACGCATACCCGGTCAGAAGGCGGACATAGATTTTACCTTCCGCATCCGTCGGGCAAAGATCCGGGTCAAACTCAATATGTTTTGCGGGAACGTATCCCGTTCCTTTTGTGTCACCAGACTTGGTTCCATTGCCAAAGCCTGCCAAGTCCATGAGCAATTTTGCAATGACAATGGTGACAGCCAGAGATATGAAAATAAGAGGCCGTCGCATCGAGGTCCCAGTTCCAATATTTGTTTGAAAGCCGTACCTGGAGTTGGACTACCTATAAAGTGTTCTGGATAAATTTACTTCCCTGAATTGCAAAAGCTGTGGAAATTAACTTCCTGGACACAGGTCAAGAATCGCAGAACAAGACACATGAGCAATAACAGGTGATATTTTACTTTTATCCGCACAAAAAAACATGATGCTGTTTTGAGGGGTACCCCCGCATTCAACTATCAGGAGGCGGTGTTTTCCCCCTAACATGGCACGATTAGATCCCCCTCGCAGTCGTGCTGTCGCGAACATCGGCCAAGTCAGCGCCTCCTTTTTTACACCTCAGAGTCAGACTTCAGCCAAAGCAGCAGGAAAATGAGCGAACTAAGAACCTGTGATCCGACAGGACATTCAGGGCTGCAAGTTCTGGATTTTGTCAGCTTTACTGATTCTTCCTCAAAGTGTGTGGTTCAACGGGACAAACGGGAGCAATCTTGCCCGCATCAATTCTGGACCTGCGCGGCCATACATTGCTCGTTTCAGGTTCTTGAGGCGGTTGATCTGCCCTTCGGTTTGGCCGTTGCTCCGTGGAAGTTCGATGGCATTCTTCACGGCATCGAGATCGCGGTGAAGAACCTTGGCAAAGCGCACCATTTCGGCCAGTACGGTGTCAATTGCATTGTCGATCCACTGCTCCAGCAACTCCGGGTTCTTGCCGCGAAGGAATCCCCGAAAGCGCATGGCCAGGCCCATCATTTTGGCAAAAGCCGCTGAGCCGTGCTTGAGTGCATCGACCTTTCGCGCTTGGACCAACGGTCCAGGTCGAACGAATGAGCCGGACGATCAAGGATGCGACCGTCAAGCGTACCACTACGTGAGCCACGAACAGCTCCGCGAGCACCTCGGGACTTTCCTTGACGCATACGACTTCGCTAACCGCCTGAAGCCCCTCAAAGGTCTGACCGTATTTGAATTCATCACACAGCAGTGGACTTCACAGCCAGAGCGTTTCAGACTTCATCCAAACCAATTCATCCCGGGACCGAACATTTAGTACAGCTCCACGCAGCATCGATCGTTTCCTTGAATCGATGTGACAGGATCGATTCAGAACATTCATTAGAATTGTTCCGAGTTTTGCGGGAAACTTGGGCATGACCGAAAGCGATCCACAATTGGTACTGCATCGTATTGACCCGCAGAAAAACATGCAGCGCTATTATGCGATGACTGTTCAACCCAATCTGCTGGGAGGAGCCTCTCTCATTCGCTCCTGGGGGCGGATTGGAAACCACGGCCAGCTCAAGGTGGACTTGTTCGATGACGAAGCTGCCGCGCTTCGTGCCCGAGACCGGCTCACGCAGACAAAGCTACGGCGCGGCTATATTGCGCAAGAGGCAGTCAGTGCAGTTTCGCCCCAACCCCTAATTCTTCAATCTGTATCATCTGTGCGGTGATCAA
>NZ_JAILWL010000456.1 GCF_025698965.1 Roseibium sp. | reverse complement strand
GCAGGAAAGCTTGCCGTCGGCCACATAGAACTGGAACAGCGAATGGCACGGCGGCAGCGCCATTTCGTCGACCAGAGCCGGGTTCCAGGCTGATACGATCAGGCGCCGGCTTTCCGGGTTGGTGCGGATCATGGTGAGCAGATTTGCGATCTGATCGATGGAACGACCGTCCGGTGCCGGCCAGGACCGCCACTGATAGCCATAGACCGGACCAAGTTCGCCGTTTTCATCGGCCCACTCATCCCAGATCCTGACGCCGTTTTCCTTCAGATAAGCAATGTTGGTGTCACCTGCCAGAAACCACAGCAGCTCGTGAATGATAGACCTCAGATGCAGCTTTTTGGTCGTGACCACCGGAAATCCTTCAGACAGGTCGAAACGCATCTGATGGCCAAATACCGAACGCGTGCCTGTCCCCGTGCGGTCGCCCCGGTCAACGCCCTCATCCAGAATTTTCTGCAAGAGATCGAGATATTGCTGCACAGCGAGGCCTTTCCGATTGGATTTCGAGCAAGTGGAGCTAACTTCGCAGATTTTGAGGAAAACGCAGCCCCTTCTAAGAAATTTCCCCAGATCGAATCCCGGATCGCATGAAGTGTTGAAGTAGGTTTCGGTTCGACCTGATCGACGTTTGAGTTCAGTCCTTGGAAGACCTGTCACACTGTCAGCGGGACAAAAAAAAGACATGACGCGGCACACAGGTATCTGAAACTGCCTCCACTCGGCAACTGCCCTAAGGGTGTTCCAGCCTCGTGCGGCCTCTTCCACGTCTCGCGAACAAGACGCCTTTTTCTTCTTTGATGACGGTCCAGTGTCCGGAACCCCTATCCAGAACTTTGCGAAAGTCCGGCAAGTTGCATGGTTCATCTGCGATCAATAGTGAACCATCAACTTCCAGGTGCTCGATCAATCTTGTAAGTACGTCTACCCTGGGCAGGCGGTCCAACATGTGCAGTGTGCGGTCGATAACAATCACATCAAAACTGCCGGTGGGTTCAAAATCGACGATATCGGCGACATAGCCTTTCACCGCAAGCCCTGCGCGCGCCGCTTCCGCAAGCAAATCCGATACACCAGCTGGGGAAAGATCAACACCGGTCACACAGTGACCAAGCCTTGCTATGAACAAGGCATCCCTACCCTGCCCGCAACCAACATCCAGAACACGGGCATTTGCCTTGCCGTAAGACTTGAAAAACTCGAAAAATACCGCGTTGGGTTCACCAAGGGCGTTGGGTGTCTTGCGGTAAAGTGCGTCATAATCGTAAGCCATCAGGCGCACCTCATTGTTTTTCCTGACCATGGTCCGGAAAGACCGATTTCATGAAGTCTGCCTTCATCATGTGCGCCTGCATTGCAGGCAATCCAATAGCCTTGAGGGACAGGATTGCCGTATAAATCAGGGTAGCTGTTGCAAGCCCATCAAGCACCCAGGCCACAGGATCCCGCAAAATACCGAGATAAGCCGGCAAATTTGCAAGACCCGGAATCGTCCAGAAACCGGTTACGGCATGCAGCAGCAACGCAATCCAGAATCCCGCGCAATAAGGACAATGCCACTGGTCGTAGAGGGCTTGCAGCGGCCTTGGCAAATGCTCCAAAAAAGTGTTGAACCAGGTGCCCCATTCGGGAAGCTTTTCCCAAACGAGAATGTGGATTGCAGCCCCCATAAGCATCAATTCATAGTTCATGTTTCCTCACTTCGCGATTTTGTTAACAAGCCCAATAGTTAGTTAGTTTGACTTACTATTTTGATTAAAATGCAAGCCGGACTACGGCGAAGCCGTCAAACTGCAGATCTGCAGAAGCTCTCCGCGCTCTTTCTCACCCAGCTCGCCCAGTATTTCACGTGCCACAGAAGCATAGATGGATCTGCCTGTTTCCAAGCGCACCTGGCCTTCTTCCGTCAATAGAATATGTTGCGCCCTGGCGTCATACTGGCATGGAACCCGGCGCACCCAGCCACGTTCTTCCAACTTGACCACCATGACACTGGCGGAGGCTTTTCGAACGCCCATTGTTTCAACCACATCCTGCAGATGCTGGCCGTGATCGTCCTTGTCCGTTTTACGGAATTCCTGCTCCTTGATGGCGCTCAAATACTCAAATTCGCTGTACGATACTCCCACGTCGCTTGCCGATGCGTTCCACCGACGATGCGCATGCCGATGCACCAATTCAATAAAGTCAGGGAGTTTCATACTCAAACCTTTAGTTAGTCTTTCTAACTAATCGACTTTAAAACTGCCGTCAACCCCGGTTGTTCTCCAGAATCGCGTGGTTGAAATTTCCCTTTATGATTTGGTGGCAAATCGATGCTTCCTCTTCCCTTTCCGCTCCAAAGCGCCTATATCAAGCGTGCTGGTTCGCCAGCTATGGCAATAAACTGTCAGTGCAATAAACCTATCGGACCCGGGGGCGGTACCCGGCGCCTCCACCCAAGCCCATGAGGCCAATCTTCGGAATTCTCATGGGTTTCGGCGGGGGCGAAATAGGATCGACGAGGGCGTAAAGACTGTGCTTTTGCTCGGCATTGTACCACCGTTATCGGGCTGTTCTAATAGTTGCAAACGACAACTATGCTATGGACAACGCTGTCGCTGCGTAATGCAGCGCCGGTAGTCCACTAAGTCCCGTTGGTTAGCACCTTCAGGCGGGGTTCGGAGGCACCTGGCAACAGAAGCCTCCACTTGATATCACTCCGAGATGTATCCTTTGCCCCATCCTCGCCCCAAGGTTCGTGTAGCTTCGACAACTCTTCGTGGGCAGGAAAGAGCCAATAAATCGGTATCACTTGGAAAAGAGCCTTTTCTTTTTGGCCCTGGCCCGTCAATGTGGTTCTGAAAGACAAGATTCCCAGCGAGATTCGACGAAAACTGATGTCTGAAGACCTTCTGCGATACGACATTTTAATTCAGGACGCGCTGCGCGGCGCGGTGAAGAAGATACTGGCCGAAGTTGGACGGACCGGCCTTCCCGGGGATCATCACTTCTATATAGCGTTCGACACAAATGCTCCCGGTGTTCGCATTTCCCAGCGCCTGAAAGAGCGCTATCCGCAGGAAATGACCATCGTATTACAGCACCAGTTCTGGGATCTGGCGATTGGCGAGCACGCCTTCGAAGTTGGTCTGTCATTTGGAGGCGTTCCGGAAAAACTGCTTGTGCCCTACTCTGCCATCAAGGGTTTCTTCGATCCTTCGGTCCAGTTTGCACTCGAATTCGATCCGGGCAAAACGGCCGAGGAACTTCCCGAGGAGTTGCTCGAAGCGGTTGAAGAGTTGGCGAAGGTGGAACAGGAACACGCTGAAAACGAAGCCAAGTCTGACGATGCACCCAAGCCGCTGGAAATTGCCTCGAAAGAGGATGGCGACGGCGATGAAAAAGCCGAAACGCCGGCGTCCGGAAGCGATAGCGGCGGAGAAGTCGTTTCTCTGGATGCGTTCCGTAAAAAGACCTGACAACCGGAGCTCCCCATGAGCGCGGAGATCATCAATCTGCGCCAGATGCGCAAGCAGAAAAACCGTCTGGACAAGGAAAAAGTGGCGGATGACAACCGTCGCAAATTTGGCCGAACCAAGACCGAACGCGAAGCTGCGCGCCGCAGGCGCGACGAGCTTCAAAGTCACGTTGAAGGCCATCGTCTCGATGAACCGGCACCAAATGACAAAGACAGTTCGGATTAACGCCCGATGGCGCTGATCAAACGGTCCCTGTCTCTCCACGGCCACAGAACCAGTCTGGCGCTCGAACCCGAATTCTGGGATGTCGTGGACAGTATCACAAGTGCGGAAAAACGGCCTCTCGCCAATCTGATTGCAGAGATCGACGACACCCGCGACCCGGAAGACCCCTTGTCTTCAGCTGTGCGTGTGTGGGCACTGAAGCAGGTAAGATCCGCAAAAACCGGCGTCGGCAGCCCGTAACGCTACTGAGGCGCTCCGGGAAGGATGAGCGGTCCCCCGCCAACTTCCCTTGTGATCAGGTCTTCGATCGACACGGGAGGGTCGAGCGGCGGCAAAGCGTTGGACGGCTTTGCTTGTGGTGCCGAATCGGGAACAGACTGGGTGGTTTCTGGATCAGGAGACCCGAGCACTGCCCGAATTCTCTCTGCAAACGGCTGCACTGCTCCCGACTGTTGCCGCGCCTCGCTTTGTTGCAAAGGTGGCGCCGCATTGGTTTCTTGCGCAGGCGTGGACTCGTTCTGCGGGGTTGGAGCTGATTGCCCTTCTTGCGACTGACTTTCCTCAAGTCGCAATCTTTCTTCCTCAGCTGCCAGAGCGGCAGCCTGTGCGGCACGCTCCCTGCGCCCTTTGGCTTCTCTCTGCTGTTTCAATTCCCTGACCAAGCGATCCCGCTCCAGAATTTCGGCCTGGAGTTTTTCGACCCGCTCGACTTCCTGTTCAAATGCCCGCAAGGTCAGGTAAGCGGTGAAGGGGCCGACATCGACACGGCGCCGTGGTGCCTCAACCGGCCCTTGGAACAACAGTCCGACCTGAGGTTCAGCACCGGTTACCGCATCTTCTCCGGGATCGATTTTTAGCGAGAAATCAGCGTCGAGGTCGTAGGTTCCCAAATCCACTTCCGCAGATCCGAAAATTTCCGCCTTTTCGGAATCGACGACAACATTCCTTGCGCTCAATCGCCCGCCTACAAGGGTCAGCGTTCCGTCCACCCTCTCAAACGGAAGGGTTCCGGCAGCCATATGGCTGATAAAGACTTCACGTATCTTTTCATCTCGCAAATCGAGACCCGCATCGACCGCACGGGTGACTAGCGGAAACGCCTGAGGATTGAGTCCGCGAAAGTCACCCTTATCCATTGCGAAGGTTCCGCCGCCGCTCAAGCCAGTCACGATGGCTGAAATTGAACGGCCCGCACCTTCAAACTCCAAAAACAGATCCAGTGTTCCCGCAGCAACCGCCCGGTCGCTTGGGCGCCAGGCCAATTGCCGAAGATCGGCTTTCTCCAGCTTCACTCGACCGGAAACGGCTGCCTCGGCGTCGGATCGGCGAAGCGAAAGACTGCCATCCAGGCGCCCCCCTGCAAAGGATCCGTTCAATCCGTCAAGACGCAGCAGTGATGGCGTCAAACGAACTTCCGCACGCGGATTGGCAATTGCCGTTGTTTCATCAACAAGCAAACTGTCCGCCCTGAAATCCAATGTCAGATCAAGATCCTTCAGCAACGGCGTCCCAAAGGCTGCCGTCGGCCAAATGCTCGACCCATCTCCGGCCGAGAACCACTGGTCCGGCCCCAGAACGAGCTCCGAAAGGCTGCGCAGATCGGCCTGATTCAACG
>NZ_JAILWL010000455.1 GCF_025698965.1 Roseibium sp. | reverse complement strand
AACAGGGCCACCTTGCCTATCAAGAGGTCGGTGCATTCTGATCGGTGCGCGGCTGAAGCTTTCGGCCCCGCCTGCAAGCACACAATCGGCAGCTCCCGATTCAATCAGGCGAACACCCTGCAAGATGGCATCCAAGCCAGAGCAGCATTGGGTATCGAGCGTCATCGCCGGCACAGATTGCGGCAAGCCTGCCCTCAAGGCTGCCAAACGGGCCGGGTTGCCACCTGCATAAAGGGCATTTCCAAGAATGACATGATCCACCTGGTTTCCGGACAATCCTGTATCGCGGACCAATGCGGCCAGAACCGGAGCTGCCAACTCGTCCGCCTGATAGGCGGACAAGTCACCGCCACGCGGCGCAACCGGTGTTCTGCGTGCTGCAATGATGAATGCCGAGGGTCTGCCGGAGCTGCTCATACCGACGGTCCACTCCCTGACAGATCCGCCATGACACGCTGAATGTCCGGCTTGCCGCCGGCTGTCAGTGGAAGCTCCCGGTAAAAATGTATCCGCCGCGGTACTTTTCCAGATGCGAGCCGCGTTCGGCAATGATGCAAGAGCGACTTCTCAGCTCCAGCCAGAGGCTCCGTCAGCTGCACGGCGGCTTCAAGCCTTTGTCCGCGAACCGGATCTTCCAATCCGGCAACGACCGCTGCCGCCACTTGCGGATGAGCCATCAAAACTGCCTCGACTTCTTCCGGATAGACATTCAGCCCGGAAGTCACAACCATCCGATTGGCCCGTCCGGTCAGGAACAAATAACCATTTGCGTCCAGAAAACCATGATCTCCGAAAGACAACCAGTCATTCTTCCAGCGCGTTTGCGGTTCGTCACCGGTCAGATAACCAGAAAAGAGCAGGGTGCTTTTGACCCAGATTTCGCCCGCTTCGCAGTCCGGGAGAGGTGCGTCAGGGTCTCCGATAGCGATCTGAACACCGGCCGGTGCTTTGCCAACACTGCCCTGCGGAACGGTATTTGCCGAATTGGAAAGCGTTATGAAACTTGTCTCGGATGCGCCATAGAACTCAATCAGGTCTGCGTTCGGGAAAACGCCTTCAAGTGCTGCCCGGTCGCTGTCTTGCCATTTTGCTCCACTGGCAAGCACCCGGACGACATTGTTTAGCGGGCCGCTGCGTCTTGCTGCTTCGGAAATAAAGTGAAGCTGTGTCGGCGTTGCATAAAGAACCGCGCCTGTTTCGGCTGTCACCAGGCTAGAAAGAATGGAACGCGGATCAAACCGCGCCGCAAGCGAAACTTCCTGACCGCGCGCAAGGCCACAGACCGCGCCATAAAGATGGAGGGAGTGCGTGAGCTGCCCCGCCAGAACAATCCGGTCGGCGGGATCGATACCAAATTCGCGATTGCCGAGCTCGAAACTCCGGAGCCAGGACCCGTGATCCCGGACATATCCCTTTGGTGTGCCGGTCGAGCCGGACGTGAACCCGCAATAAAAGAGGTCTCCCTCTCGAGGTGCCGTGTCACCGGAGGAGTAATTGGAATCCGGTTGCGGCAGGGCCTGACTGTCATGCGGTGCATAGCTATCGGCGTCGATCCGGAGATCCGGCCTTGCCGCCTTCAACACAGTCTCAAGCTGATCTTCCGGCCAGTCCGGATCCATCACCATCGCGATCCGCCCCGTGCGTGCACAGGCGAAAAAACAGATGAGCATCGCCGCAGACTCAGGAAGGAGCAAAGCGACGCGGCCACCTTGCGGCGAAAGACGGCTGATCGTCCGCTCAGCCGCCTCCACTTCTTCAATCAACTCCCGCCAGGTCCAGATGTCCGGGCCGCATCTCAATGCGGTTTTCTCCGGCATGGTCCTGGCGAAGTCTTTCAGCTTGTCACCGATATATGCCATCCGGCAACAGCTCTATCACACGGATCTAGGTGCGCGTGAACACGGCGCCAGGCAGGCCGCGCGCGACCGTCTGCGTGACAATGGCCGTGATCACCACCTTGACCAGGTCACCCGGAATATAGATGGCGCTGCCAATGGCGGCCTTGGACAGGGACAGGCCCGCCACATAGGCAACACCCGGAATGCCGAAGGCATACACCACGCCTATACCGCCGACGACGGCGGACACCGCCGCTGCAACGAGAATATTTGTGCCCTTCATCGAATTCATGATCCAGCCAGCAACAAACGCGCCGACCGGCCAGCCGATCAGGAAGCCAACGGACGGCGTTGCGAAGACGCCTAGGCCACCGCGTCCGCCGGCGAGGATCGGAGCACCAAGCGCGACCAGAAACAGGAACAGAAGTACGGCGAGCCCGCCTCGAACCGGGCCAAGCATGACACCGGCCAGCATCACACCAAGCGTTTGAGCCGTGATTGGCACGCCACCCAGAAAAGGAATTGCGACCGGCGGAACAAGTCCAAGCGCAGCAATCAATGCTGCGTAGAACGCAACATGTACAAGAGAACGGTCAGCCATTTCGTTTTCACACCTCCATATCGGTACATTTCTTAGCGCTGTGATTTGAATTTCGTCAAACTACTCTTGGCGCGTTTCAGATTTGGTCAGTCGGATAGCGCAGCTTCTTGAAAATTGCCAGTCTCATCCACACTACTTCTTGGGTTATCTTGACAGTCCTTGCGAGCCACCTCTTGCTTTTAGTGCCTCAGCCACATTGTCGGACATGCGCAACGATTGAATGGCAAACGGAGCCAGCAGCCGCCAGGACCCTCTTGCACCCGTCCTTGCCTGATAGGCTTCCCGCAATATCGAAAAAACCTGCAACATATGGGGCGCGAACCGAAGAACCAGTGTCACGCCCAGTGCGGGCTTGCGCGACGACAGCCCAAACAATTGCAACGGTTTGAACAGAGGCTGGATCACTTCCAGCATGTCATCCATGCGCGTGGTGATGGAAACCAGATTGGCGGCCAGAAACAGAACGATCAGGCGCATGATAATTGCAACGCCCTCCCAGAAGGTTCCGGACACCCAATGCAGTGCGAGCAGGATCACCAGAAACATTGTCAGTCCACGCAGAAGCTTGAGCTGCGCCAGGCCCTCCCTGCCCAGGGAGGCATAAAGCCCGAGCACAACCGCAAGACAGGGAAGAAAGATCCAGATCGACTTGACCTGAAACAGCAGCAGGCTGGCGATCGCCACCGCCAGAAGCTTGAAGCCCGCCGGTGTTCTATGGATCCAGCTTTCCTTCTGCAGGTAGATCGAAATCAAAGGGCCGCGAGCTCCATTTTGATGCCGGATCTGCCGTCAATGTCCCGGCAGTAAGCAGCCAGGACTTCATGCGGATTCCCATCCATGCGCAATCGGCCGTCTTCCAGCCATAGAATTCGGTCGAAACCCTCGAAATGGCTCAGGTCATGACTGACCATGACGATTTTCTGAGGCAGGGACAGAAGCTTGTCGCGAATGCGGCGAGATGCCAGCGCGTCGAGGCTGGTCATCGGTTCATCCAGCACAAGGAGGCGGGGCTCCATCACCAGGACCGCCAGAATGCAGATCAACTGCTTCTGACCTTCGGAAAGCTCGGCAATGGGAGATGTAGCCAGTTCTGCGCAACCATGACGCTCCAGAAATTCCAATGCCCTGATCCGGCTTTCTGCCTTGTCTGCGCCAAGCTGCGTCAGACCAAAGGCAATTTCTTCTTCAACCGTCGGAAAGATGGCCTGGTGATCCGGATTCTGGAAAACGAAACCGACATGATGCGGCAATTCCTGCTCTGCCTCGGCAAAGCCTGCTCCAAACAATTTCAGATCGCCGGTATCAGGTGTCCTCAGACCATTCAGCATCCGAATGAAAGTGCTTTTGCCCGATCCGTTAAGACCGATGACGCCAATCCGGCGTTCATCGAGCGACAGCGTCAGCCCTTCAAGGATTTTCCTCTGACCGATTGTCAGCCCGACGTTTTCAAACACTGCAAAAGGGCTGGCATTCGCGTCGCAGACGCGCGCGGTTTCTTTTCTTCTCTTGTTAGGCCAGAGAGCCATATCACCTCGCCAAGGGCGCCACAGAACGGCTGACCCGTTCTGTTTCTGCGCGCGCTTATCGACCGGAAAGGGCCTGTTGTCAAAGACGCCTTATCCTACCGGGCGGGTCAAAACTGGCAAATCGGCTAATTGGTCAATGGTAGCCTTGACCCGGTTCAGAGCCCAACGGAACCGGTCATCATTTTCTTCCGAGCCGAAGGTCACGCGCAAATACGGCGCGGGCGAGTGATCCTTGGCCTGAAAATAGCGGGACGAGAGAACCGAGATTCCCTGATGTCCCAGCGCAGCCTGAAGGGCGTCCGCATCGACCTGATCGGGCAATCGCAACCAACCAAAAACCTTGTTGGCGTCTCCTTGCAGAAAATAAGGCGCCAGACAGTCGCGCGCGCTGAGGAACCGCTCCCGATTGGCCTTCCGCTTCAGGCGCAAGGTCTTGAACAGGTGTCCTTCGCGCACCCACCCGGCGATCAGTTCAGCGGTGATCGGCGAAGCCATCCAGGTGCTCTCGCCGATCTTGTTGCGGATCGAATCCTCAAACGGTGCGGGAACGTGGACGAATCCGATCCGGCTGCCCGGTGAGCAAACCTTGGAGATACTCGCAATGGACGCCGTCCGCTCTGGCGCGAGAGCACCAAAGGAAGGCAGGGTCTCCGTCAAAAAGGGCGTATAAGGATCGTCCTCGACAATTTTCAGGTCGTGATCGCGCGCAACCCGGACGAGATTTTCCCGCTCTTCGACCGACATTGTGTGGGTGGTCGGGTTTTGCATATTCGGCATCAGAAAGACGCCTTTCAACGCATGGCTTTCGGCGGCACGAGCCAGAACGTCGGGATCCATGGCGCCAAAGCCCCCGTCGTCACGGCACAGGGCGGGCAAAGGCACGGCTTTCAGACCGAGACTGGAAAGCGAGCTGAAAATCGAAGGATAAGTGAACCGGTCGACCGCAATTGCATCGCCAGTGCGGAACAATGCCTGACACGTCACCTGAATTCCGTGCTGAGCCCCACACGTGACCGCAACCCTGGCCGGGTCTGCTTCCAGTCCATAGTCCTTGAACACAAGCGCACCGGTCTCCCGGTGGGCTTTCAGACCTTCAGAGGGAACAAATCCGTTCAACCGGTCAATCCCTGCCGTTCGGGCCATGCGAACAAGCCCGTCGGACAGACTGGGGTTCAGATGCGGATAGGCAAAGTTTCTGGCAAGATCACAGGCCTCAGGCTCGTCCTCCTTGGGGATCAAGGGTGACACTTTCTGGGTTTCGGATGCGATGTAGGTCCCTCTACCGGTTTCTCCCTTGACCAGCCGCCTGCGCTCTGCCTCCCCATAAGCGCGTGTGATCGTGCCAA
>NZ_JAILWL010000454.1 GCF_025698965.1 Roseibium sp. | reverse complement strand
CCGCATCAAAACCACCCGTATCGACCGAAATATCGCGAGCACGAAGCGCATCCTGCGTTAGATCAAGCGGGAAGCCATAAGTGTCATACAGTTTGAAGGCCGTCTCGCCATTCAGCTGCCCTCCTGCGGAAAGATCGGCTGTGGCGCTGTCCAACAGGCCAAGGCCGCGTTCAAGCGTCTTGCGGAACCGGCGTTCTTCCAGTTTCAACGTTTCGGTAATGAGATCTTCAGCTCGAACAAGTTCGGGATATGCCCGGCCCATTTCGCGAACAAGCGCCGGCACCAGCTTGTGCATCAACGGTTCGCGCGCGCCAATAAGGTGGGCGTGACGCATACCGCGGCGCATGATCCGGCGCAGCACGTATCCCCTGCCCTCATTGGACGGCAGAACTCCATCCGCAATGAGGAAGCTCGTTGAGCGCAAATGATCGGCAATCACCCGATGACTGCCGAGCGCATCGCCGACCGCATCGACACCCGTGGCGTGTTCGGAAGCTGAAATCAAGGCCTTGAAAAGATCAATATCGTAGTTGTTGTGGACGCCTTGCATCACTGCAGCAATGCGTTCAATGCCCATGCCGGTGTCGATCGACGGACGCGGCAGGTCGTGGCGTCCTTCTGCAGTCTGTTCATACTGCATGAAAACCAGGTTCCAGATTTCAATAAACCGGTCGCCATCTTCTTCCGCCGATCCGGGAGGTCCGCCCCAGACATGATCGCCATGATCGTAGAAGATTTCCGAACAGGGCCCGCAAGGTCCCGTGTCGCCCATCGTCCAGAAATTGTCAGAGGTCGGAATTCGGATGATCTTATCGTCGCCGAGGCCCGCGATTTTCTTCCAAAGGTCATAGGCCTGATCGTCTTCGGAGAAGACTGTAACCAGAAGCTTGTCCTTGGGTAGGCCGTATTCCTTGGTGATCAGGTTCCACGCAAGCTCGATGGCCCGATCCTTGAAGTAGTCGCCGAACGAGAAGTTCCCGAGCATTTCAAAGAACGTATGGTGCCGTGCAGTGTAACCTACATTGTCCAGGTCGTTGTGCTTGCCGCCGGCGCGAACGACCTTCTGCGAGGTCACGGCTCGTGAGTAATCTCGCTTTTCCAGTCCGGTGAAGACATTCTTGAACTGGTTCATGCCCGCATTTGCGAACATCAGGGTCGGATCGTTGCGTGGTACCAGCGGTCCGGAATCCACCACTTCGTGATCGTTCTTGTTGAAATAGTCCAGAAATGCGGAGCGGATTTCATTTACGCCGGTCATTCGGGTCTCGCATCGGTCCAGGCCCCATAACTGCGGGCCAGTTGAATTTCTAAAGTGGCTTCGGACCGTTCTGCCGATCCGCGTCGGAAAAGCCTTTTAACTTTGAGCTGAAACCCTGTCCAGCGGTTGCTGGCCAGCAAGCCCATGGAAATCGGCAGAATTTCAGCAACCTGCGGCCTTCCTCCCTCCTGGACCCGAAAAAGAAAAGCTTTCCCCTGCCGAAACAAGGGAAAGCTCTGCAAAACCGAACATGTGTTCGACGACCTTTAGAAGCCGGAAAACCGGCGAGTTCTTAGTCCGCGTCGTCTTCAGAACCGCCTTCCGGGTCAATAATTGCTTCTGCAATCAGACCGGCATTTTGACGGATAGCCAATTCAATTTCCTCGGCAATCTCGGGATTGTCTTTCAGAAATTGCTTGGAATTTTCACGCCCCTGGCCAAGACGCTGGCTGTTGTAGGAGAACCAGGCGCCGGACTTTTCAACAATATTGCCCTTGACGCCAAGGTCGATCAACTCGCCGGTCTTGGAAACGCCTTCGCCGTAGACAATATCAAACTCGACCTGGCGGAACGGCGGTGCGAGCTTATTCTTGACCACTTTGACGCGGGTCTGGTTGCCGACCACTTCATCCTTGTCCTTGATCGCACCGATACGGCGAATGTCCAGACGAACGGACGCATAAAACTTCAGCGCATTACCGCCGGTCGTGGTTTCAGGAGATCCGAACATCACACCGATTTTCATCCGGATCTGGTTGATGAAAATCACCATACAGTTCGACTTGGAAATGGACGCTGTCAGCTTGCGCAAGGCCTGGCTCATCAGGCGTGCCTGCATGCCGGGCAGACTGTCACCCATTTCGCCTTCAAGTTCGGCTTTCGGCGTCAAAGCGGCGACCGAGTCAATGACCAGCACGTCAATCGCACCCGACCGTACCAGAGTGTCGGCAATCTCCAGTGCCTGCTCACCGGCGTCAGGCTGGGAGATCAGCAAATTATCGATATCAACACCAAGCTTGCGTGCATAAATCGGATCAAGCGCATGCTCGGCATCGATGAAGGCGCAAATGCCACCCGTCTTTTGCGCTTCGGCAACCGCGTGAAGTGCAAGGGTTGTCTTACCGGAAGATTCAGGCCCGTAAATCTCAACGATTCGGCCCTTCGGCAAGCCGCCAATTCCGAGCGCGATATCCAGACCGAGTGATCCGGTGGAAATGGACTGCACTTCAACGACCTGGCCTTGCCCCATCTTCATGATGGAACCTTTACCGAAGGCCCGTTCAATCTGGCTGAGCGCTGCGTCCAGCGCTTTTGTCTTATCCATCTGGCTGCTTTCTACGAGTCGAAGTGTACTTTGTGACATGCTCACGCTCCTTATTCCACGACGGACGCGTTGTTTCAATGAGAGCGTTTGTACACATTTTGTTCTCATTTGGCAAGTTCGCAAAACCGATTGGTATTTAAATAGAAATGCGCTTTTGTTTCCAATATGTTCCGCTTTACCGTAAGAAAATTACCGTTACGTCAGTTTACGGTGAGAACATATTGCGATTCCGGTAGCTGGGCGAATCAAGTTCCGGAACATCTCAACAGTTGCTGCGTCGGACACGATCTGCTAGCCCGAAAATTCAGATTTCACTAAGCTGAAGCAATCCAGCTTGTCTCCGGGAAGAGTCCGAAACGTGTTTCCTTCATCCGCCAGCCGCGTCATCTCAATCGGCGCAATCCATTTCGATACGATAGCGCATGCGGCCTCTCACATTCGTCCCGAGACCTCCACCCCGGCGCGCCACAACTCCAAACCGGGTGGCGTCGCAACCAATATCGCCCGAACCCTTTCTAAATTGGGGGTAGAAACCGGCCTGATTGGCGTCTTTGGCGACGATGGCCCTGCCCAGATTTTGCAAAAGCAACTGAAAGCCGAGGGAATACACCTGGCCCATGCGATCCGCAGCGGGTTCGCAACCGGTCAGTATCTGGCGCTTCACAATCCGGATGGCCAACTGGCCGCCGCCTGCGTCGATGACAAGATCCTTGCCGATGCACCGCCAGACCTGTTCGACACCGCGCTGGACGATCTGGCCGTTTCCTCAAAACAGGAAACGATCTGGTTTCTGGATGCCAATTTGCCCGAGGCTATGCTGCATCGGCTGATTTCGAAAATCGGCACGGGGCGGCTGATCGCAAACGCTGTTTCCAATGCAAAGGCTCCCCGACTGAAATCCGCCTTGAAAAGCCTTGAATGCCTGATGCTGAACCGGGGAGAAGCTTCCGCAATCACCGGACTGCCACACAATACCGTCCCGGAAACCCTTGTGAAGGCCCTGCACGAGATGGGGCTGCGGAACCTCGTGCTAACGGATGGCAGCAAAGACGTAATTGCGTCAGAGGTGGGAACCCTGACCCGCTTTTCACCTCCTAACGTCAATGTGGTCGATGTAACCGGTGCGGGAGACGCTCTGACCGCCGGCACGATTGCAGCTCTTGCAACAGGTCTGAAGCTGAGGGAAGCCGTCCCTTACGGTCTATCAGCCGCCGCCATGACCCTTCAGGGTACTGGCGCCTTGGCGGAAACCCTCACCTGGGACGCACTTGGCAGTTTTTGACCGCACGGACAAATATACATCTTGGCGCCAGCATTCCGGAAGCCTATAAGACCGGCAAGACCTGACCGGACCAAAAGGCTCCGGACCGCCTCAACAGAAAGGCACACACGTGAACAACTCCGCCGCACTCAAAGATCTGATTGTTTACAGTAACGAAGTCCGGGAAGCACTTGCAGTCGGCAAACCGGTCGTGGCTCTGGAATCTACCATCATCACCCATGGCATGCCGTTTCCCAGAAATGTCGAAACAGCAAGACAGGTGGAAAGCGACATTCGTGCGGAAGGTGCGGTGCCGGCAACGATCGCCTTGATGGACGGCAAGGTCATGGTCGGTTTGTCGGACGCGGATCTGGATCGTCTCGCCCAGGCTGAAAACGTCATGAAATGTTCCCGGGCAGACCTCACCTTCGCCATTGCAACCGGACAATATGGCGCGACAACGGTGGCAGCCACGATGATGGCTGCCCATCTTGCCGGCGTGAAAGTGTTCGCGACCGGTGGCATCGGCGGCGTGCACAAGGGTGCGGAAGAAAGCTTCGACATTTCCGCTGATCTGGACGAACTCGGCCGGACGCCGGTCTGTGTGGTGTCGGCAGGGGCAAAAGCCTTGCTCGATATTCCCAAAACCCTGGAAGTGCTCGAAACCAAAGGCGTACCGGTTATCGCTTATGCCACCGAGGAACTGCCTGCATTCTGGTCTCGTGAAAGCGGACTGGATGCTCCCTATTCTCTGAATTCTGCGGAGGAAATCGGTTCTCTTCTGAAAATGCGGGAGAATTTTGCAGGCCATGGTGGCGTTTTGATTGCCAACCCTGTGCCCGAAGCCGATCAGATCCCTCGCGCCGAGATGAACGGATACATCGATGCTGCAATCCGGAAGGCAGAAACTGAAGGCGTCAAAGGCAAGGATGTCACTCCCTTCGTGCTCGGGGCCATCCTCGAGCTGACCGATGGACGCAGCCTTGATACCAATATTGCGCTGGTCCGCAATAACGCACGCCTGGCTGCTCGCATTGCGGCGGAACTTGTTTGAAACATCTGAAAAGCCGAAGTCTCACGGCTTCGGCCTTTCATAAGCCTGAGTTGCCGCAGCAGCGGAAACTTCTGTTTTCAGGCCGGAACCAAAACTCGATGCCTTCTTGGCGACGAGGCCATTTCAAATCACTGCGTCGGCATGCAGAACGACCTGCCCGCTTGCAAGACTGACCAAAGCCGTTTGTATTTCCAGCGATTCAAGATCATTTGCCCTTATGGCGATACATCTTTGTCGCAATAATCGCTTATGCCTTGATTTGGGTCCGGAGCATCTTAACTACTTCACTCTGCGACACTTACCCCGCAGTCCCCTAACCCGTTGACAACGTGGCGTTTGCCTGCCCTAACTGACGGAAGAAGAACACCAACCGAGTTGAGTGGCAGTTGACTGTTTACCTGGCTGCCGCCTCACTTTCAGGAGGAAG
>NZ_JAILWL010000453.1 GCF_025698965.1 Roseibium sp. | reverse complement strand
CGAAAACCTGTTCTATGGCCTTTACCGGCGCACGGAATCCTTTTTCGAGAACTCCGATATGAAAGCGGAGGGAATGCCGTCTCCCGAGGAACTGGCAATTCTGGAACCCTATCGGGATCAGCTTCCCGAAAGCGTATTTCAAACTGCCTACCTCCAGCCGGTCAGCGATGGTTCCGGATTTGACCGCAAGTTGCTGCGCGAGGCGAGCCAGATGTTTGAAGATGCGGGATACAAACGGCAGGGGAAAGACCTGATCGGACCGGACGGGAAACCGCTGACCATTGAATTCCTGAACAATTCTCCGGCTTTTGAACGCATCATCAACCCGTATATCAAGAACCTTGAGCGTCTCGGCATCAAGGCGACATTCCGCCTTGTCGATGCGGCGCAGTATCAGTCGCGGCTGAATGACTACGACTTCGACATCTGTTCCCGCCGTTACTCCCTGACGCCGACGCTGGAAGAATCCATCAAGACCTCCTGGGGATCACAGGCAGCCAAAACACCCGGTACCTACAACATAGCCGGGATTGCGGACCCGGTGATCGATGCTCTGATGGACCAGGCGCTTGCGGCGAAAACCCGAGCCGACATGGTCACTGCCGCGCGCGCGTTGGATCGGGTTCTCAGATCCGGACACTATTGGGTGCCGCAGTGGAACAACCCGTCCCACAACGTCGCCATGTGGGACATGTTCGGTTATCCGGAGGAACCGCCTCGCTATTTCTTCCCGGTCGAAGAACTGTGGTGGGTCGACACGGAAAAGGCAAAAAAGATCGGTAAAGCCGGTTAAATACAGTCGCCGTGACAAGAGGCAGCTTCGAAGAGCAAACAATAAAGGAAGTGCACGAACTCCATGGGCGCCTATATCCTTCGCCGATTATTGCTGATGATACCGACGCTGGTCGGCATCATGGCCATCAATTTCGTCATTATTCAATTTGCGCCTGGCGGTCCGGTCGAACGTGTCATCGCCCAGCTTCAGGGAACGGATGTCTCGGCAACGTCGCGGATCAGCGGAGGCGGTGGTGACATGGTCGGCGGCAACGATGCGTCTGGAGGCAGCGGGGTCGCCTCCGACAGCGTGACGTCGAAATATCGCGGAGCGCAGGGGCTCGATCCGGAATTCATCAAGGAACTGGAAGCGCAATTCGGTTTCGATAAACCGCCCCTGGAACGCTTTTTGAACATGCTGTGGAACTATGCCAGGTTCGATTTTGGCGAGAGTTATTTCCGGGATATCCGAATACTGGATCTGATCGTGGAGAAACTGCCCGTTTCCATATCTCTCGGGCTATGGATGACGTTTATCTCCTATCTGGTTTCAATTCCCTTAGGTATCCGCAAAGCCGTGGCCGACGGTTCCCGATTTGACGTCTGGACATCCGGCGTGATCGTCGTGGCATATGCTATCCCCGGGTTCCTGTTTGCGGTGTTGCTGATCGTGCTTTTTGCCGGGGGATCCTTCTGGGACCTTTTCCCGCTGCGTGGCCTTGTCTCGGACAACTGGGAAGAGCTCTCCTGGCCTGCACGTATCGCCGACTACTTCTGGCACCTGGCGCTGCCGTTGACCGCAATGGTTCTATCGGCGTTTGCCACAACGACCCTGCTCACCAAAAACTCCTTCCTCGATGAAATCCGCAAGCAATATGTGACGACGGCCAGAGCGAAGGGTTTGAATGAACGACAGGTGCTATACGGTCATGTGTTCCGCAACGCCATGTTGATCGTTGTCGCCGGATTCCCGGGCGCTTTCATCTCTTCCTTCTTTGCCGGCTCATTGTTGATCGAAACGATCTTCTCGCTCGACGGCCTCGGGTTGCTCGGGTTTGAATCGGTGATCAACCGGGACTACGCGGTGGTCTTTGCAACGCTCTATATCTTCTCGCTCATGGGACTGCTGGTGAACCTGATTTCCGATCTCACCTACACCTGGATCGATCCCCGGATCGATTTCGAAAGCCGGGAGGTCTGAGCAATGGATTCCCGTTTGAACAAGGATCTGGAAAACGCCGGCTACGATGTGCTCAATCCCCTGCCCGAGGAAACCGCTCCTCCACCGAAGCAGATGCGCCTGTCGCCGATCAATCAGCGCAGGCTGGCGAACTTCAAGGCGAACAGACGTGGTTTCTGGTCTCTCTGGATTTTTCTGGTCCTTTTCGTTCTGGCAATGCTCGCCGAATTCATAACCAATGATCGTCCGGTCCTGGTGTCCTACAAGGGTGACCTTCTGGCTCCGGTTTTCGTTGATTACCCGGAAGAAAAATTCGGTGGTTTCCTGGCCGTGACCGATTATCGGGACCCGTTTATCCAGGAAGAGATCAATGCCAATGGCTGGATGCTGTGGCCACTGGTTCGCTACTCCTATCGGACCGTGAACAACGAAATACCGATTCCCGCCCCGGCTCCTCCTTCTTGGACAATGGACAAGGAGCAGCGTTGCGTGCGTTATCCGCTGGGAGCCGAAGATCCAAACTGCGTTGTCGGCAACTGGAACTGGCTCGGTACGGATGACCAGGGACGGGATGTGCTCGCGCGCCTGATCTATGGCTTCCGCATTTCGGTGCTCTTGGATTGGCTCTGACACTTGCCTCATCCGTAATTGGCATCGCCGCGGGCGCGGTGCAGGGCTATTACGGCGGCTGGGTGGATCTCATTTTCCAGCGCTTCATCGAGATCTGGACGGCTGTTCCGACGCTTTACCTAATCCTGATCGTCTCTTCGTTCCTGGTGCCCGGTTTCTGGACATTGTTCACGATCCTGCTGGCTTTTTCCTGGGTTGCGCTGGTTGGCGTTGTCCGGGCGGAGTTTTTGCGCGGCCGGAATTTTGAGTACATATCGGCGGCCCGTGCGCTGGGCGTCTCCAATCCGGTAATCATGTGGCGGCACCTGCTGCCCAATGCCATGGTCGCGACGCTGACCTTCATGCCATTCATCCTGAACGGTTCGATTTCAACCCTGACCGCGCTGGACTTTCTCGGTTTCGGTTTGCCGCCCGGTTCGGCCTCGCTCGGGGAACTGCTGGCACAGGGCAAGAACAACCTTCAGGCACCCTGGCTTGGCATAACCGGCTTTATCGTGATCTCGCTGATGCTCAGCCTGCTGATCTTTATCGGTGAAGCAGTGCGCGACGCTTTCGATCCGCGCAAGAGCCTGGCGTGAGGAAGAAAACATGACAAATCAGCCCCTCCTCACCATCAAGGACCTGTCGGTTGCCTTCACGCAAGGCGGCCGGGAAACACTTGCCGTTGACCGGATTTCCTTCGATATCAAGAAGGGTGAAACCGTTGCCTTGGTCGGCGAAAGCGGATCAGGCAAATCGGTGTCTGCCTTGTCGATCCTCAAGCTTCTGCCCTATCCGGCAGCGTCCCATCCTTCGGGTGAAATCCTGATGAACGGTCAGAACCTCCTGCAAGTCAACGACAACGAGATGCGCAAGGTACGCGGCAATGCTGTATCGATGATCTTCCAGGAACCGATGACCTCGCTCAATCCGTTGCACTCGGTTGAAAAACAGATTTCTGAAATTCTGAAAATTCACCGGGGCATGAGCGATACCCAGGCCAGAGAACGGGTGTTGGAACTGCTCAATCAGGTTGGAATCCGGGATCCGGAAAAGCGTCTCAGTTCCTACCCGCATCAGCTTTCGGGCGGTCAGCGTCAGCGGGTGATGATTGCAATGGCGCTTGCCAACGAACCTGACCTGCTGATCGCCGATGAGCCGACGACAGCGCTTGACGTTACGGTCCAGGCGCAAATCCTGGAACTCCTGAAGGATCTGCAACGCCAGCAAGGCATGGCGATGTTGTTTATCACCCACGATCTCGGCATTGTCCGCAAGTTTTCAGACCGCGTCTGTGTGATGACGGGCGGCAAGATCGTTGAGCAAGGACCTGTTGCAGATATTTTCGATCACCCGAAACACGACTACACAAAGCATCTGCTGGCAGCCGAGCCGAAAGGCGACCCTCCCGTCACCGATACCAGAAAACCAATTGTCGTGCAGGCCGATGACCTGAAAGTCTGGTTCCCGGTCAAACGTGGCCTGCTGCGCAAGACGGTCGACCATATCAAGGCTGTCGATGGCATCGACGTCACGGTGCGCGAAGGGCAGACATTGGGCATTGTGGGCGAGAGTGGATCGGGCAAGACGACGCTCGGCCTCGCCATCTTGCGCATGATATCCTCCACCGGCCGGATTGCCTTCAAGGGCAAAGATATTGAAGGCAATTCCTGGAAGGAAATGCGGCCGCTTCGCCGGGACATGCAAATCGTCTTTCAGGATCCGTTTGGAGCGCTGTCACCGCGAATGTCAGTTGCCGATATTGTTGGTGAGGGGCTTCAGGTGCACTTTCCCGGTATCTCGGCTGAGGAGCGCGATCGGAGAGTGGCACAGGCACTGGAGGAGGTCGGGCTTGATGCTTCGACCCGCCATCGTTATCCGCACGAGTTTTCAGGTGGCCAACGCCAGCGGATTTCGATTGCGCGTGCCATGGTTCTCGAACCGAAATTCGTCATGCTGGACGAACCGACATCGGCACTGGACATGAGCGTACAGGCGCAGGTGGTCGATCTATTGCGTGACCTGCAAAGGGCCCACGGTCTTGCCTATCTGTTTATCTCTCATGACCTGAAGGTCGTGCGCGCGCTGGCCAATGAAGTCATCGTCATGCGTCAGGGTAAGGTCGTTGAATCCGGTCCAGCGGAACAGATATTCGACACGCCGCAGACCGACTACACCAAGGCGTTGATGGCAGCGGCCTTCAGACTGGAAACGGCACCGGAAGGTGTTGTGAGCATCTGATCCACGCAAACCGGTGATCGGAGCAGGGCGACATGGTTGAGCACTTGGGACTGATCGCGGTTGTGATCATGGTCGCCAGTTATGCGTTGGAGAATAAACACCCGGTCTTCATTCTGATCTTTGCATCTGGATGCGCCCTTGCCAGTTTTTATGCGTTTTTGATCGGGTCCATTCCGTTTCTGATTGCAGAAGGGATATGGGCATTGATCGCGCTTTATCGGTACCGCAAAGCGATTTGGACCTGAGGGGAGTGCCGCCGGGAGTATTAAACGGCCCTAGTGTGATGGAATACAATTCCCGTCAGGGTGTGAAATCATTTCGGCGCGGTCGGAGCCGCGCCGGAACGACAATCCTGATGGCACCCTACTGACAGGGGCGCACAGGATCTTCCATTTTCTTGCTGCCACCTGAGGGAACGTTCCTCAAGTCGTAATCCTTTGCAAGGAGGACGTATTCCTTGATCTCTGATGTCTTCATGAAAGTGGATATCAGCATCTGACCGTCATCGTCCGGATCGACCTT
>NZ_JAILWL010000452.1 GCF_025698965.1 Roseibium sp. | reverse complement strand
CTGGAGCATCTCAGGATGTTTGTGGAAACGGTGGAGGCCGGATCATTCTCTGCCTGCGCACGCAAGCTCGGCAAGGTTCAGTCCGCAGTCAGTCAGGGAATTGCGGCTCTGGAGGTGGATCTCAATGTGACCCTGTTCGATCGCTCGACCCGCAAGCCGACCCTGACGGAGCCGGGTGCACGGATACTGGAGTTTGCTCGCTCGATCCTGCGACAGGTTGATGATCTTGACGCGGCGACACAATCCATTAGCAAGGGCGAGGAGGCGGAGGTGCGCCTGGCGATGGACAATGCTGTGGGCCTGCCGCGCCTCACCGAAATCTTTCATCTGTTCAGTGACAGGTACCCGACAACCGCGTTGGACGTTGTTTCGGCGGCAAGTCCCGATATTTTCGGCCATGTCAAATCGGGTGAGGTCGACCTCGGCCTCATAATCTCCGAGACCGAAATCGACAATGAGGTGGAGCTTTGTTTCATCGGCAATCTGCCGTTTCATGCGGTATGCGCCAAGGACCATCCGCTGGCCGAACGGAAGCACATATCCATGAACGATCTGATCCCGTATCGGGAACTGCTTCTGCGCGGTGCGTCGAAAACCGGACTGGACGCCTTTCCCAAGATGTCGACGCTTGCCTGGTTTGCCAATGACTATCGCACAATCTGCGAGTTGGCTCTTGCAGGGCTGGGCTGGAGTTACCTGCCTGCACATATGGCCGAAGAAATGATTGCGCACGGACGGTTGCACCGGATGAACATCTGCTTCGATCACAAGCCCTGGAGCCCGCCGGTTGAGATTGTCACGCCAAAAGAGAGATTGAAAGGTCCTGCTACCCGCTGGTTGGTTGACAAACTGAAAACCCTGATCGTCTGAGTTGCCATTTCAACAGAGGGTGGTCTGGCCCCAGGCAGTCCCCGGAATTCAGCATGGTTCTCTTCAAGCACTGGTACTCGAAGAATCGTGACCGTTGTTGCAGCCCACGATTTAATATGCCGCCGAGACACGTTTCCGCAAATGCCTTGCGAACCAACGGTTTCCTGCACTGTTAAGGCTATTTAAAAAAAACGCGCAGCCGGTAAGACTGCGCGAATAAAGTTACTGTGCACGTGGCCCCATCGACCACGGCGGCAACTCTAGCGGCATCCATCTCGAATGTCATTACCGTAAAATATTTTATTTTTTGATTCACTGTAATGCGACTGATCGTTATTCATACTGAGTTAGAATTGAAACTTTCAGTCGTGAAATTTAGTGAATTAGAATCAATATGTTATACAGGATGTGTTGCTCCTGCAACCCTTCCGGGCAATGCCGGTTTTGGGACGTGTGCCTGGCGGCTATCGGCATTTTTGCGTATGTTTTGCGTCAATTTGCCCCGATTTTCCGGAAACTCGCACCCGCGTAATACCCTTCCCGACAAACTCGAGTTCCTTCGCGGCGGCCAGGGTGACGTCGATCACGCGGCCTTTCGCAAACGGTCCCCTGTCATTGATCCGTACCGTCACGCTCTTGCCGTTGGAAAGGTTGGTCACCTCGACCATGGTACCGAACGGCAGCGACCGGTGTGCTGCGGTCAGGCCATGAGGGTTGGCCCGTTCGCCACTCGCGGTCGTGCCACCCAATTTGTACCAGGAGGCTTTGCCGCATTGCTGGAAACTGTTGGCGCTCACGGCCGGTTGCGCGCCGAACAGCACAAGGGTGGCCGCACAGGCCAGGAGCCGCCATTTCCCAAATGGCACTTTCAGAACAATCATGGAGGTCCCCTTTGACCCTGCTCACAGACGCTAAAAACCACGATGGACAGCCGTTTTGAAAAAGCTGCCATTCCAAAGCGGCCCTTACGTCACCATGGTGATCAAATTGTGGCAAGAAGTGAAAGCGCAGGTGTGCCGGAGATAATGGAAATATAAAATTTTAATCAAATACAAAAATATAAGTTAAACGACACGTTAACTATAAGATTTCTAAGAGCTGTGGGAAGTTTTGCTTCGTCGAAAATACAAGGTAAATTGTGGTACCAATTTCGAGATAAAGACGGCGCGTTGTTGTATTTGAGTTTGCGCCATTTGCGATGATTTTTTTGAGAGGGCGGTCTGGTGCAAATCAGCCATCGGTTAGTACATGACCGGCGGGGGAAACCCGGTGGTACCGACAGCAAAACGCTCACCGATTTTCACACGTCGCTGCTGGAAGTGCTGCCTCATGCAGCTGCCTATGTGGCCAAGGATGGCAGTGTTCTGGTTCACAACAAACACATGGCAACCGTCTGCTCCGCCACGGCTGTGCCCGAAAACCTGAAGGATCTTCTGTCGGATGCCAGCTGGAAGCGGTGTGAAGTGGTCCTGTCTGCCGCCTTCAGTGGTGTCCCGGCTCAGGCAAGCGGTGCGATCTTCTTCAAGTCAGGCGCGACTTTTTGCCATCACATGATCTGCACATCCTTCGTCTCGCTCACCGGGCGGCGCCAGGCTGTTCTGGTGCAGTTTGACATGGAGGAAACCGGACAGGATGAGATCGGTGCCGACGACGAACCGAAACAGGCACCGGTAAGGCTGGCGAGTCCGGCACTTGAAAATGGGGTGTTGGAGCACTTTCCCGACGACGTTCTGATATTCGAAGGCGATGAAAGCCTTGAGGAAAGAGCCGTCAGGTTACTGGAAATTACAACCAGCAAGCTCGAGACTGCGCGTCTGGTTGAGATGCTGGGCGAGATCGGTGAAAAGCTTCCGCAAACGATCTACATTCCCGAAAGAGGCAGCAAAGAGAGCCCTGAAAACTCCGACGGCCAAATGTGCGAGATCCGGATTTTTCCTCTGCCGAAGCCGGCCGGTGAAGCTGATCGGAAGCAGATCGGCAAACATTTAAATGGCAACTGGCAGCCCGGTGGGTGCCAAAGCGCGATGGCGATCATCCGGCGGAACGTCGATTGCCCGAAGGAGATCGCAGAAAACCGCAGGCTTGCCTACAAGGACCCCCTGACGGGACTGGAAAACCGCCGTGCCTTTACCAAGGCGCTGGAACGGGAACTGGACCGTCTCGCAATCGACACGGAAACCGGCCTCGCAGTCTTCTATATCGACCTGGACGAATTCAAGAAGGTGAACGACCTGGGGGGGCACGAAGCCGGTGACGACATGCTCTTGCGTGTTGCCGCCTGCCTGCGACTTACCTTGGGAGAATTCGGTACTGTCGCTCGTATCGGCGGCGACGAATTTGCCGGCATGTTGCCCGCCACCGACGAAGACGCCGCCATGGAGATTGCCGAAAAGATCCAGGAGGGATTTGATCGGATCCGGTTGGAAGTCGGTGACCGGGTCTTCACCATTGGTGGATCGATCGGGGTGGCTTTTGTTGGTAGCGGTGAGCAGATTGACGATGTCGATGCGGCAAGCATTCTTCGTCAGGCGGATCGAGCGTGTCTGCGTGGCAAGCGTTTTGGCGGTCATTCGGTTCAGGTTCACACCGTGAAATCCTGCGATTGCCAGATCCTGGGCGCCGAGCCTGCTGAGTTGCCTGAACCGGGGAGTTTCCGCACGAACGAGCTCGCTCTTTATGCAACACCTATCATGTGCTTGAAAAGAAACAAGATTTGCGGATCTGAAGTGTTGCTCCGCCTTCAAGGAGATCGCGCAAAAGGACTGTCCTCCCGTGCCTGGATCTCTGCTGCCGAACGGTCCGGTTTCATTGCCCAGGTCGATTCCTGGGCACTGGACAAGGTGCTGGACGCGGCCGAACGCAGCCCCGTCCGCACGCTCATGACGATGAATGTTTCGGCGGAATCGGCACGGGATCCGAACTTCAGGGACGGGCTCTATCACAGGCTGTCCGTCAACCCGCTGCTGGCCTCGCAACTCTGTCTGGAAATTGCCGAAAGAGACTTTCTCCGGGAGCCGGCAACCGTGGAATCCTTCTTCCATTTCGTCAGCGAATTCGGCTGCCAGACCGCCATTGATGATTTCGCCGGACATTGGCCGGTTCTTTCCCGGCTAACGGGATTGCGGGTGGAGTGGCTGAAACTGGAAGCCAACCTGACCCAGCAGGTGGTTGAGGAACCGGCCAAGGCGGCCATTTTGAACGGGCTTGTCCGCGCCGCGCATGAACTGGGCATCAAGGTAATTGCCAAACACGTTGAAACCCCGGAGGAAGCAGACCTGCTGCAGACGCTCAATATCGAGGCGGCACAGGGACACCTGTTTGGCGATCCGGAGCCGTGGCCTTCGTGAATTTGGAGCCCGATCCAACCCGGGTGCAAAAAAAGCGGCGAAGCCGCCGCTTTTGGGGCTTGCTAGAAGATCGTAGCCATCAGATATCGAGATTTGCCACGGCGAGTGCGTTGTCCTGAATGAACTCGCGGCGTGGGTCGACCTCGTCTCCCATCAGCTTTGTGAAGATGTCGTCGGCATCATCGGCTTCGCGTACCTTGACCTGAAGCAGTGAGCGGACGTTCGGATCGAGCGTCGTTTCCCAGAGCTGCTCCGGGTTCATCTCGCCAAGACCTTTATAGCGCTGTAGGGATATCCCTTTTTGACCGTAAGCGTAAACCTGTTGCAGCAAAGCTCGAGGGCCACGGATTTCCGTTGCAACGTCCTTGCGGCGAAGTACGGCGGCCTTGCCGTAAACTTCGTGCAGATGGTCGGCGTGTGCAGCCAGGCGGCGCGCGTCGGCAGAGCCTAGAAGCGCGGCGTCGATTGTGGCTGCTTCTTCCACACCGCGCACGGTGCGTTTGAACACGAGGCTACCGTCCTCGCGTGCTTCTCCGGTCCAGCCGCGCTCGAATTCGTCCGCCAGAATGTCCATGCGGCGGGCGATATAGGCAGCTGCCTCTTCCGCCTTGGAATGATCTTCCAGAATCTCGGCCGTGAGAGCGCCGGCAATCGCCGCCTGTTCAACCACATCGCGATTGTAGCGCGAGTGCAAACCGTCAAAAATCTCGGCGATCTTGCGGGCAGTATCAACGACCGAGTGCAAATCCTGACCGATGCGAACCTCGCCACCGGCAAGAGTAAGGGAAGCATCGTCCAGACCTTGCGAGATCAGATAGTCTTCAAGAGCCAGCTGATCTTTCAGATATTGCTCGGACTGTCCGCGCTTCACCTTGTAAAGCGGCGGCTGAGCAATATAGACATAGCCGTTTTCAATCAGTTCGGGCATCTGCCGGAAGAAGAAGGTCAGCAAAAGGGTTCGGATGTGGGCGCCGTCAACATCCGCATCGGTCATGATGATGATCTTGTGGTAGCGCAGTTTTTCGACGTTGAATTCCTCTTTGCCGATCCCGGTGCCGAGTGCAGTGATCAGCGTGCCGATTTCGTTTGAGGACAGCATCTTGTCGAAGCGGGCGCGTTCCACATTAAGGATCTTGCCTCGCAATGGCAGCACAGC
>NZ_JAILWL010000451.1 GCF_025698965.1 Roseibium sp. | reverse complement strand
CGGCGGCATTGGTGTCCCGGCTCACCGGCATGCCCGCACCGGCAGGGGTTCATGGCTGCCACAAGCTGTATGCGGGCCGGATACGTTACCCTGTGATTGGCCCTGGCAATGACCGCTTCGCCGGTTTCAAGCGGCTGACGCAAACTGTCGAGAACTTGCGGGTTGAATTCCGGCAGTTCATCCAGAAACAGCACGCCGTTATGCGCCAGGGACACCTCCCCGGGTCTCGCTCTGAGACCACCGCCGACCAAAGCGGCCATGGAAGCTGAATGATGCGGTGCCCGGAAGGGACGTCGATCGGTCAGCTTTCCTTCGCCCAGCTCACCGGCCAGCGACGCAATCATGGAAACTTCCAGAAGCTCGCGCGGTATCAACGGCGGCAGAATAGACGGCAATCGACTTGCCAGCATTGACTTTCCGGAGCCGGGAGGGCCGGTCATCAATAGATTATGTCCTCCTGCAGCGGCGATTTCCAAGGCCCGCCTGGCGCTTTCCTGTCCCTTGATTTCAGAAAGGTCCGGCAACTGTCCGGCATTGCCATGTAGCTTGGCAATCGGGCGCGACAGAACCTGTGTGCCTTTGAAGTGATTGGCAAGCTGAATCAGCGAACGCGGAGCGAGGATATCCATCTCGCTGTCGGCCCAGGCAGCCTCGCCGCCACTTTGTTCAGGGCAGATTAACCCCTTTCCAAGCGCATTCGCCCCCATTGCCGCGGGCAAGACACCCGTGACCGGAGCCAACGTGCCGTCGAGACCAAGTTCCCCGAGAACCACATACTTGTCGAGAAATTCTGCCGGAATTGCACCAATCGCCGCCATCACCCCAAGCGCGATCGGCAGGTCGTAATGAGAGCCTTCCTTCGGCAGGTCCGCCGGTGCCAGGTTGACGGTGACGCGTTTGGCCGGCAACGCCAGACCGGAGGCAGAAAGCGCTGCCCGCACACGTTCCCGACTTTCCGCAACAGCCTTGTCCGGCAGACCGACAATAGTGAAAGCGACCATGCCCGGCCCGACATGAACCTGCACGTCGACCGGTACGGCCTCAATTCCCTGAAATGCGACGGTGGCAACCCGACTGACCATTCTGGACCCTCTACCCTGAGATGTGATTCAACGAACCATATCTCAGGTAAGGTTTCAAGAACAAAGATGGAACACGCGTCACTCAGACCGCGCTAACACCTTGAAACACTTGCCAACGGCGGTGGGCAATTCCCGGTAAGTCCGAAATCCCATTGCCTCATAATAGGCCTGTCCACGACTATTGGCCTTGCCGATGGTCTCATCGATGTTTTCCAGGCCGGACTTGCGGGCAGCTTCAACCGAGGAGGCAAACAGTGCGGAACCTGCGCCTTTCCGACCAGCAGACATGCTGACATAGGTACCGATAATTCCCCAGCCGGCCGGAAGATCGAAAATGTTGCCCTCTAATGCCTTTTTCAGCGCCTGAAAACCAATGACCGTACCGTCATCTTCCGCAACAATGGAGCATCGAACGTTGTCGGGATGCTCGATATAATAGGTGGTCACAAATTCTGGATCACTCTGCCGATCGCTGCCCCACTCCTTGAAAATCTCTACCAGGATCTCGCTCATCGCCTGTGCATCGGTGCGCGTGGCCTGCCTGACAATCATCTCAGATAATCCAATTGTGTTATGAGTGCCAATACCTGAGCATGCCTGCCGGTCGTAGTCTCCGCAATGTCGCATTTTGGTCTTTGATGAAGCGACCGACCAGCAGCAGGTAGAATGCAACAGATTCAACAACCTGAACCATCCGAATTGAGCCGGTCCCCAATCCGGGAAAGATCCCTGGACACAAGAACATAAGTTACCCGATTGAGAATGTTGGCACTAGAGACCACAGCATATGCCCATTCGCCGCCTACCCTATCCCAACCAAACTCGGAATTGACGATCAGATAGTGATCTTTCGGGAGGACGATGGAACGCTCGTTACCAAGTTGCTTACGGGCGACCTCGAGCCATTTTGCATCTGCCAGAAACGCAACATCATCGATCAAGTACCCTTGCGGGCTTACGGAAAACAGCTGCCCTTCACCAGCAGCGATGCGACGAATGTATCGTGTTCCTGTATCGGCGGCGCGGAATGTCACCATGTCTCCAACGCAGATTTTGCCACCAGTCTGCCGGGCATAAATGGTTTTGGTTTCCAGGCCGTCGATTGTCCGGTCAAAGCTCGTATAAAGTGGGTTCACCAAGTATTGAAACATCGCGGATGCAGCAATGAATATCGCCCAAGGAGAAACTCCGATGATCGTTTGCCGATCCAATTCAGGCCATGAAGTTGGAAACAGGTTCATATTAGTATCTCTTTAGCTTTACTTCTTTTTTTCTTTTGTACAGAAAATTGAAATAATTTGGATACTGCACCAGTAAATACGCTAATAAGAAAAAATAAAAATTGTAGACACTTGATAAAAACTCAATGTCCAGCAATACGCTCATTGATTTTTCTATGAATCTAGCTGTTTCGTAGCCATAAATTCCGACGAGGAAAAGAAAAGCAAAACCTAATACTATCCCAGCCAAACCAATTACTAAGTTTGCTAAGACCAATATAGCGTTAAAGATATAAAATTGTGGTAGGTAAAAAAGATAGCTAGCGAAGATGAGCACCCACATGTGTCTGTCCCTGGGTGATATGCCAAGCGCAATCCTTGCATATTTTCGGGCCTTTGCTAGCCGACCTAACTGCAAACTGTTCATGGCCAACGTTTTGTTGAATTCATAATCATCGAAGAAATGTGAGTGGGCTTTTTCCAGGTATTGTTGTGCCCGAAACACATTGCCCATTTTGTGATACGTTATTCCAAAGTCCCGTATGACGGAAAAATCAAGATCATCGATGTCGAATTCATCAAGAAATCTGTTTATCTTCTGAGTTTCGCCATCCAGCGCATCGAGTGAATACTGCATAGTTTCAATGCAGTTGTGATGGTGTGGGAAATCCGTCTTGAATTTCTCATATGCTTTACGCGCTTCTTTTTTCTTTCTTAGATACGCGAGCGCGTCGAACTCCAGTTCGCGTAAACCGGCATTTTCAGGATGCGTTTGAAGAATATTGCGGCAAATATGAAGCGCTTCCTTGTAGTTCTCCGCCTCCATCTCGATTTGAATTCTAAAACGCCAGCAGCCGATATCGTCCGGCTGCTTTTCCAGGAATTCGTTGACCAGTCGGCGAGCGCCTTCGAAGTTTTGCGCTGTAAGCAAAGCACGAGCGGTATTGAGCGATTGGGTCACACCTTACCTCGCATATTTTTTCAAAAAGGCGGCCAGATCGTCATACATCCCGCTTGAATTTGCGTATTCTGAGAAACTGCGCGCTTGTCCAAGCCATTCACCAACGGACGACTTAACCTCTTGCATGGCTTCTTGGAAATGGTTCGTCGAGAGTGGAACAAGCGCATCCACCGACGGACTTTCTTCTATGGCGATATCAACTGCCGTATCGACCAATGCACTTAGATCCGCTCCGGAAAAACCGGTGCACTTTTCGACAACATGTTCAATATCCAATTTTTCGGACACTGGCCGATCTTTCAAAAGGCCGCTCAGAATAAACTTCCGGGCCACCCGATCCGGCGGTGGTACGAACAGCGTACGGTCGAAACGTCCCGGGCGCCGGAAGGCGGAATCAATCGACCAAGGCACGTTGGTCGCGCCGAGAAACAGAACCCCATCATTGTCATTAAATCCATCCATTTCCGTTAGCAAAGCGGACACAGTCGTGTTGACCCGCTCGCTGCTTTCAAATTGACGTTTCTGAGCCAACGCTTCGACTTCATCGAAAAAGAGAACAACAGGGCGAGAGGCTCTTGCTTCCTGGAACATCTGCGCAATCTTCTTCTCAGCATTTCCGACATATTGGTCCAGAATGTCTGCAGCCCTCACATTTAAAAATGTCGCATTGCATTCGTGAGCGAGAGCGCGCGCAAGCATGGTCTTGCCACATCCGGGTGGTCCGTACATCAGAACTCCACCACCGGCCTTTCGCTTGAACCGGTCGAACAGGGCTTTTTTGTTTTGAAATGGATTTATTATCTTTCGCCGAACCTGCTTTTTCACATTTTCAAGTCCGCCAATATCGTCGAACGTAATATGAGCCGACTGATTGGTGACAGGAACAGCAGACCGGTCGATGGCTATGACGTTGGTCGCCGCATTTGCCTCCGGTTGCATGTGCCACTCGTCAGCGAGATCGGAATCGTCGGCCTTTCGCAACAAGATGGCCGCCCTGGCCCTTAATTCCGAATTCGAGATCAGATCCGGCTCGATCTGCCCCAGTCCATCGATAATCACGCTGCTGTCGGGGGCTTGCTCCAAAAGAACTAGCACCGCTCGCATAGCTCCATCATTCGCAGGATTTTGCTTGACTAAATTAATAAGCGATTGAAATTCTTCAGGTAAATCACGTTGCAACAACTTCACCCCAATTGACGAATCTGATTTTTCACTCGCGGTGAACCTAATTCTGTTCCAGTGGAGGTTCTAGATCAGAAGGATTTAACAAAAACCAAATTTCAACTTAAAAGCGCAACTATCGTCCAGTTTATGCCACCAACAACAGCAGCCAGATTTACAGACGTATTGCAACCTTGACCGGTTCAGGATCGGTGTCAAAATCTCTCAATCACCTGACGTAAGAACGCCTACCCAGGCCATCGGTGCGCGTGGCCTGCCTGACAATCATCTCAGACAATCCAATTGTGTTTTGAGTGCCAATGCCTGAGCATGCCTGCCGGTCGTAGTCTCCGCAATGTCGCATTTTGGTCTTTGATGAAGCGACCGACCAGCGGAAAAGGCGAAACCGCGTTACCTCGACGGCAAGGAAAGCAGACACGATTTCCTGGAACTTCGAGACAAACGCCAATACCGCGCTAACTGTCGTTCAAGTTCAACAGAAACCGGAGGGTGCATTCATGTGTGATCATTGCGTAATGAATTCCGTGAAAAAGCGGATGCTGTCGCGGCGGGATTTCTTCAGGGCAGCCGCCGTCGGCACCGGAATCGCGGCAACGTCCACGATTTCCGGTGCCATGCCTGCAATGGCGCAGGCTCCGGCAAAGATCACCGACATGACCCATGAACTTCACAAGGACTTTCCGACCTATGGTGGCGGCGAACAGTTTCTTACCAGCAAGGTCTTCGATATCGCCAAGGACGGCTACAACCTTTACGAACTGACCATCAACGAGCACACCGGCACGCATATGGATGCACCGCTGCATTTTTCCGCTGATGGTCAATCGGTTGCAGAAATCCCCGTCGAAAAGCTGGTCGCACCTCTGTGTATTGTCGATATCAAGGCCAAGGCGGCAGAAGACGCGAATGCGCAAGTGACACCGGACGATCTGAAAACCTGGATCGGAGCCCATGGTGACATTCCGCAAGGTGCCTGCGTTGCCATG
>NZ_JAILWL010000450.1 GCF_025698965.1 Roseibium sp. | reverse complement strand
AAATGCCGCGCATGGACGGCATGGAGCTGCTGCGCCGGCTGCGTCAGAATTCTGATCTGCCGGTCATATTCCTGACGTCCAAGGATGACGAGATCGACGAACTGTTCGGTTTGAAAATGGGGGCGGATGATTTTATCCGCAAACCCTTCTCCCAGCGCCTTTTGGTCGAGCGCGTGCGGGCAGTTCTCAGACGTGCACAACCGCGCGATGCTTCCACACCGCGTGATGATGCCGATAAACTTCTGGAGCGCGGACAGCTTGTGATGGACCAGGAGCGCCACACCTGCACCTGGAACAACAAGCCCGTCACGTTGACGGTTACGGAGTTTTTGATCCTGTCGGCTTTGGCGCAGCGCCCGGGCGTCGTGAAAAGCCGCAATGCACTGATGGACGCGGCCTATGACGATCAGGTCTATGTGGACGATCGGACCATCGACAGTCACATCAAGCGGCTGCGGAAAAAGTTCAAGGTTGTTGACGACGACTTCGACATGATTGAAACCCTTTATGGTGTTGGCTACCGGTTCCGTGAGGTCTGAAGCAGCCATAGAGCGAATCTGAATGGCGGTTGAAAGCGAGAGTGCAGAGGGAATTGCTGCGTCTGAACCAGCAAACGGTTCGGAACGATCCCGCTTGCGCCGGCTTGGCAACAAACGCCTCCGCCGCCGACTGCTCAATCAGTTCGGCCGGATTTTCGGCACCTATGTCCTGTCCTCGCTGACACGGCGGATTATTGCGATCAATCTTGTCGGTCTGCTCGCGCTTGTGATCGGTATTCTCTATCTCAACCAGTTTCGAGCCGGCCTGATCGATGCGCGGGTCCAGAGTCTTCTGACCCAGGGCGAAATCATCGCGGGTGCCATTGCAGCTTCTGCAACGGTGGATACCGGCGCCATTACGGTCGATCCGGAACGTTTGCTCCAGCTGCAGGCGGGTGAGAGCATCACGCCCACAAGCGACGATCTCGACAATCTCGACTTTCCGATCAATCCGGAACGCGTCGGGCCGGTGCTACGCAGGCTGATTTCCCCGACCAAAACCCGTGCCCGGATCTATGATCCGGAAGGTATCCTGATCCTGGATTCGCGGCATCTCTATTCAAGCGCGCAGATCCTGCGGTTCGACTTGCCGCCGCCCAATGCCCAGGATGCCGGGTTCTGGGACATGGCCTGGCAATGGGCCAAGCGCTGGCTGCGTCAGGGTGACCTGCCGCTCTACCAGGAAGTTGGAGGTGGAGACGGCCGCGCTTACCCCGAAGTCGAAGCCGCGCTTGCCGGCTCCCCGGCGAGCGTCACCCGTATTTCCCAGCGAGGCGAGTTGATTGTTTCGGTCGCGGTGCCGATCCAGCGCTTCCGAGCTGTGCTCGGATCGTTGCTTCTGTCGACGCAGGGCGGCGACATCGATGCCATCGTGCGGGCAGAGCGCATCGCAATCATTCGCGTCTTTCTGTTCGCCGCGACGGTCACGATTCTCTTGTCAATTCTGCTGGCCGGAACGATCGCGGGTCCCGTACGGCGACTGGCAGCGGCTGCGGACCGTGTGCGCAAAGGGACAAATTCGCGCGAGGAAATTCCGAATTTCTCCGACAGGCAGGACGAGATCGGCCATCTGGCCCGCGCCTTCAGCGACATGACAAAAGCGCTTTACAACAAGATCGATGCGATCGAGCAGTTCGCTGCAGATGTGGCGCACGAGCTCAAGAATCCGCTGACGTCCCTGCGCAGTGCGGTGGAAACGCTTCCGCTTGCCAAGTCCAAAAACTCGCAGGACCGGCTCATGGAAGTAATCCAGCACGATGTGCGCCGTCTGGATCGATTGATCAGCGATATTTCAGATGCCTCGCGGCTTGATGCTGAGCTTGCTCGCATTCAGTCCGAAAAGATCGATATCGCCGAATTGCTGCGAAATCTGGCAGACGCAGCCAACGAACGCTCAGGTGTGGAAGAGGCCAACGTCAAACTGTCCGTGGCGAACGCCCAGGGTGCCAAACCTTATCAGATGCTCGGGCACGACATTCGTCTTGGCCAGGTGATCAGCAATCTTCTCGACAATGCCCGGTCGTTCTCACCTACAGACGGCACCGTCCGTGTCGACCTTGGCCGTGAGGGCAAGCGGGTCAAGATCACCATCGATGACGACGGCCCCGGTATCCGGGCGGAAAACACGGAACGCATTTTCGAGCGGTTTTATACCGACCGGCCGGATGGAGAAGGCTTCGGCAACAATTCCGGGCTCGGTCTGTCCATTTCACGGCAGATAATTGAAGCGCATGGCGGCACGATTACGGCAACCAACCGCGTCGAACTTGGTCCGGACGGTAAACAGAAGGTCACCGGCGCCCGCTTCATCATTTATCTGCCAGCAGGACCGGGCAAGTGACCACCCAGACTGTTCATGCCAATTGCCTGATTGTCGGCACGCGCGGTCTTCTGCTCCGCGCAGAGGCCGGTGGCGGTAAGTCTTCCTTGTCGGAAATCCTGATCGAAACGGCAATTTCGAAAGGCAATCAGGGTGTGTTGGTTGCCGACGACCAGGTGTTGCTGTCAGCAGACCGGGGTCGGGTAATCGCCAGCGCTCCGGTGACGATCTCCGGAAAGATGGAAGTCCGGGGATTTGGCCTTGTTGACACACCATTCCAGGCGCGTGCTTGTGTGCACATGCTTGTCGATCTGGTGCCTTTGGAGACAATCGAGCGATTGCCGGAAGATCCGATCACCCGCAAAGAGATCGCAGGGCATCCCCTGCCGGCGATGACTTGCCCTGAGAACAGGCCGGATATCAGTCTCCGCCTGATCCGCTGGGGCTTTCGGAGTTTGTTTCCGGGCAGCCCTGATTATATTTAAGGGATCAATGGTGTTTTTTACTTGCAACTGGAGAGACGGTTGAAGAGAGTGCATCAGACTGATAAACGCCCGTTTCTTCCGGGACCGGACGGAACCATGAGACCACTGCACTCGATAATCAGGCCAAATTACGCATGATCGGACTTGTACTCGTTACCCATGGACGTCTCGCCGAAGAATTTAAATCGGCGCTCGAACATGTTGTTGGCCCTCAGGAACAGGTTGAAACCATTTCCATCGGCCCGGATGACGATATGGAGCAGCGCCGACAGGACATTCTGTCTGCGGTAGAAGCTGCCAATTCCGGTCAGGGTGTTGTTCTGCTGACGGACATGTTCGGCGGCACGCCCTCCAATCTGGCGATTTCGGTCATGGACAGCAAATCCGTTGAAGTGGTGGCTGGTGTCAATCTGCCGATGCTGATCAAGCTTGCCAGCGTCCGTGCGGATCGGGAACTTGCAGATGCGGTTGATGAAGCCCGTCAGGCAGGTCAGAAATATATTTCAGTCGCAAGTCAGGTATTGTCGGGTCAGAACTAAAAGCAAAAATGACATTAGATAGTTTACTGGAAAGAGACCTGACGATTGTAAACCGGCGCGGACTCCACGCGCGGGCATCTGCCAAGCTGGTCAAACTTGTCGAAAAATTTGAAGCGGACGTTCAGGTGTCTAAGGACGGTCAGACTGTCGGCGGTACTTCCATCATGGGACTGATGATGCTCGCGGCGAGCCCGGGATGCTGCATCAGGGTCTGTGTGAGTGGCTCGGACGCCGAAGACGCGCTCTCGGCGATATCCGAACTTGTAGAAAGTGGTTTCGGCGAAGAGGACTGATCTTTCCGGGTTGTGGATTTTCCCGGCCAGGATCTGGCTCGCCCGTAACAGATCTCAAAGAAAACCAGTCGTCTTCTGCAATGATCGAGAAGGGGTGCAAGGGTGGGTCATTCGCAGGTCCGGTTACTTTCAGCTGCACGCACCGTGCTTGCGCATCTTCATGAAGCGCTGGAACTGCAATTCGGTTTTGAGCTGTGGGACGGATCTCTCATTCCTGAAAATGCGCCGGCAGACGGTTTGCGCATAGCCATTTCTGAAGCCGCTCTGACCAGGCTTTTGCGTCGCCCCGGCATCAAGACCGTGATCGATCTCTATTCCACGGCAGACATAGATCCGCGCGGTGGAACGATTTTTGAATTTGCCGAAAAACGCCCCAAGGTCAAAGGCCGTGAAGTTCGCAAGCGACTGAGCAAGAGACTTTTGCTCAAGAATGCCCTGCCTCTGCTGCGCGGCGTCAGATCGAACCCGGAATCCAGACAGGAGGATGGCAACGATGCGGGCAAGGGCGCTGATCGCAGCTCCGGCAGCCGAAAGGACGACATCGCGTTTCACTACGATGTCTCGAACGATTTTTACCGGCTCTTTCTAGATCCCAAGATGGTTTACACCTGCGCCTATTTCACCGACTGGGACAACGATCTGGCAACCGCACAAACCGACAAGCTGGACATGATTTGCCGGAAACTGAGGCTGAAGCCCGGCGATCGTATGTTGGACATCGGCTGCGGGTGGGGCGCACTTATCTGTCACGCTGCCGAGCATTACGGGGTCACGGCGGTGGGCGTGACGCTGGCTGAAGAACAGCTGAAGCTCGCCCGGGAGAACATCGCGGCCCGAAACCTTGAGGACAAGGTATCGGTCGAGCTGATTGACTATCGCCACATGGATGGAAAATTCGACAAGATTTCATCCATCGGCATGTTCGAGGCCGTTGGTCTCGACAATTACGACAATTATTTCCAGAGCGTTCATCGCCTGCTGAAGCCCCGCGGTCTTTACCTTCATCATGCGATCACCCGGCGCGGCAAAAAGGATCTGAAAGCCTTCCGCCGCAAAAAGCCGGAATATCAGGCACTGGTCCGCTACATCTTCCCGGGCGGAGAAGTGGATCACATCGGCTGGACGTTGACCAATCTGGAAGCGCATGGCTTTGAAGTTCACGACGTCGAAGCCTGGCGGGAACATTACGCTCGCACGACCCGCCTTTGGGCGGAAAACCTCATGCAGGTGAAAGACGCGGCGATTGCGGAAGTCGGTTCCCAGAAATACCGGCTGTGGCTGGCCTATCTTTGCGGTGTCTCGCTCGGATTTCATCGGGGCACGATCGGTATCTTTCAAACGGTCACGTCAAAACGGACAAAGGGACCGTCCGGCATGCCGCCGACCCGTAAGCACCTTTACCGTCGCTGAAGTGCAGTGTTTGACATTCATAGGAAGTTTATGAAGTTAAATCGCTTCAATTTTGACAAGAGAAGTTTTTTGACTTCATTTATTGAAAAAGAAGTTCTTTAGCTTCAATATGGTGTCGGAAAAGGCGAACCAGACTGTCAGGTCATGAAAATGGACGACGACACAGGGAAATTATCGGTTCTCATGGGCGACGTCATCGGCAGCGAGCAGATGGAGCGCAGCCGGTTGCATGCACGCTTCAACAGCGCCGTCCAGGCGATCAATACCGAATACGGGTCTTTGCTTCTGTCGCCTTTGACGATCACGCTGGGGGATGAATTTCAGGGATTGCTGCCAGGTTCCGCCGAGGCCTTTCAGATAGCAAATGTGCTTCGC
>NZ_JAILWL010000045.1 GCF_025698965.1 Roseibium sp. | reverse complement strand
AGGCTGGTGATCGAGCCGAAGGCGGCGCGATGGGCTGCCGAGCGCGGAACCGCTGAAGGGCACGAGTTGATCCGTCAGGCTCAGGAGCGCATGGAGCAGGAAAAAGGCTCCATTGAGGACTTCATCATTGCGGATGCCCAGTACCACCGGTCAATCCTGCACGCGGCAAACAACGAAATATTGCAGGCAATGGAAGGAGTTATCTACTCTGCATTGCTCGGGTCCATTCGTCTGACGAATACCGATCCACGCGAAAACGAAGAATCCATTCCCTTTCACAGGAATGTCACTTCCGCAATTCTGGCTCGGGAAGCTGATCAAGCGGAAGAGAGAATGGAAAATCTGTTGGCAGACGCCAGACATCGGCTCGCAGGGAGAATGCATGACGGCTAACGGATCGGTCTGCAGATAACCATCACCCGATAGACTGAACTGTCTGCGCCCGGAGTTGCGTTTCGGGCGATGGGGGATGCTGTCCAAAAAACAGAATTTCTGGTGCCTGGGATCTTCCTTGGATCGACAGGCAACGGGGAGGCTGCGTCCGGAGGGACGCGACAGAACGTCAAACCTGAGGTTTGGCGAGTGGTAAAGTATTGGCATCAGCGGAGGAGAAAAGATGCTCAATCACATGAGGAAGAATCTTTCGAAACTTGCGGCAGGAACGGCTGTTTCCGCCCTGACATTGGGCCTGACTGCAGGTTTGACATTGGGAACTGCTGCGAGCGCGCAGGCGGAAGATCTGGTGGTTATGCTGCTGCCGGAAAACGTGAATGCCCGCTGGGAAAGCCAGGATGCCTTTTTCTACAAGAAAGCCATGAAGGATCTGGCGCCGAATGCCGTTGTCGAGGTGTTCAACGCCAACAACGATACCGCAACTCAGCAACGTCAGGCTGAACAGGCACTGACCCGTGGAGCGAAAGTTCTGGTCGTAATTCCGATTGATGGTGAAGCGGCTGCAATCATCGCCGATCAGGCGGCGGATGCAGACGTACCGGCAATTGCCTACGACCGCATGATGCAATCCGAAAATACCGATTTCTGGGTACAGGCTGACATGTTCGCGACAGGCGCCGCTCAGGCGCAGCACGTTGTCGATCGAACGAAAAAAGGCGACACGCTGGTCATGATCAAGGGGTCTCCAACGGATCCGAATGCCGGTGTCATCGCTGCAGGTCAGATGTCCGTGCTTCAGCCGCTGTTTGAGTCCGGCGATCGGGTTCTGGGATATGAAAACTGGACCCCGGGCTGGGATCCGGCAATTGCCCGCCGGTCCATGGAACAAGCCCTCACCACGCTCGACAACAATGTCCAGGGTGTCGTGTCTTCGAATGACGGCAATGCCGGGGCTGCCATCGCAGCCATGCATGAGCAGAAAGGGCTGGTTGGCAACGTACCGGTGACCGGGCTTGATTGTACGGTTCAGGCGTTGCAGCTGATCCTGCTCGGTGAGCAGACACAATGCGTCTGGCGTCCATTTGAGGAAATGGCGACTGTTACCGCGAAGGTAACCGCTGCACTTTTGAAGGGTGAAGACGCCGCCTCCATGACACAAGGCACAGTAACCAATGCGGCGGAAGCGGAAATTCCCTTCGTTCCGGTCGACTATTATGAAGCCGTGGGGGCAGAAGGTGTTGCTCATGTCATCGAGAACGATCTGTCGGTCTCAAAGGCAGATGTCTGTGACGGCGTCGCCTCCGACACGGAATTCTGTAAGTCCTGATCATGCTGGGAACGATTGAAAACAAGGTGGGGCAGAGTGCCCCGCCAGCTCATCTGGCAGTTTCCGGTATTCGCAAGAGCTTTGGCGGCGTGCATGCCTTGAGGGGTGTCGACTTTGAAGTCGCTCGCGGAGAAGTCATGGCTCTTGTCGGCGACAACGGGGCCGGCAAGTCGACGCTCATGAAAGTGCTTGCCGGAGCTCATCTGGCCGACGAAGGCACCTTCTTCCTCGATGGCAAGGAAGTCAGCATCTCCAGCCCACATGATGCGTTCGATCATGGCATTCAGATTGTCTACCAGGATCTGGCGCTTTGCGAAAACCTCGACGTCGCCGCCAATCTGTCCCTGGGAGCAGAGCCGGTCAAATCGGGATGGGGTTTCCTGCCGCGTTTCCTGCGACCTATCGATGGCATGGCGATGGAAGAAAGAGCACTGGCAGCCATCGACAGGCTTCAGGTGCGCACTTTGAAATCGGTACGAGCCAAAGTCGGTGGACTGTCCGGCGGGCAGCGCCAGGCGATCGCCATTGCCCGCGCTGTCGGGGCAGACAGTTCGGTCGTGCTCCTGGATGAACCCACTGCTGCGCTGGGTGTGGCACAGACCCGGCAGGTTCTGGATGTGGTCAAACGTCTGAGGGAGACCAATCACGCAGTGGTCTACATCTCGCACAATCTGAAAGACATCTTCGAAGTTGCCGATCGGATTACCGTTTTGCGCCATGGTGCAAATGTTGCGACCTGGCACACAACAGAAACAACCCCTGACGAAATTGTGGTCGCAATGACGACGGGACTGGATGACGGGGGCAACAATGTCCGTTGAAGCTCAACCTCAACCCGCGGTGCTGGACAGGTTCCGGCAGCTGAGAGAAACAAGGTTCGGAGCTTTCGTGCCCGTTCTGCTTGCTCTGATCGCGATCTGGATTTATTTCGGCATCACCGAACCCGCATTCATCAGTTCGCGGAATTTCTACTTTCTTTTCATGCAGTCAGCAGTGGTCGGCACGCTTGCCGTCGGCATCACAATTGTTCTGCTGCTTGGTGACATCGACCTGTCTTCGGCAGCAAATGCCGGTGTCTGTGCTGCGCTTATGGCGGTTCTGATAGTTGCTGATGTGCCTGGGCCGATCGCCTGTCTCATCGCGATTGTTCTGGGCGTTATCCTGGGCTGTGCCCAAGGCGTTCTGGTCGCCTATGTCGGCATTCCCGCCTTTGTTGTGACGCTGGCCGGTCTGCTTGGATTCCAGGGCCTCATGCTCAAGATCCTGGGTATCCAGGGCGCAATCAACATGCGCGACCCGTTCGTTCGCGGCATTACCACAATTTACCTGCCACCTGCAGCAGGTTGGGTGCTCGCTGCCGCCGTTATTGCAATCTTTGCATTCGCTGTTTTGCGCAATCAGGCGCAAAGACGGGACCGCGGTCTTGAGCTCGACCCGTCAATGGCAGTTTGGGGTCAGATCGCCTTCTTTGCAGTGGTGGTGGTGGCGGCCGTTGCAACTCTCAACAGTTATCGCGGAATTCCGTTACTGGTCGTGCTGCTGGTCGGGATTACCGCGCTGTTGGGGTGGGTGACAACGTCGACACCTTTCGGGCGATCCTTGTTTGCGGCAGGTGGAAATGCCGAAAGCGCCAGAAGGGTCGGGATAAATGTCCGGCATATCCGTGTCGCTGCGTTCGGTCTGGTCGGACTTATGGCGGCGATTGCGGGAATAGTTGGCGCCTCTCGCTACGCCTCGGTTTCTTTCAACGCCTTCGCCGGCGGCCCGCTGCTGCTGGAGGCCATTGGTGCTGCGGTCATCGGCGGAACCTCACTCTTTGGTGGGCGTGGCTCGGTCTGGAACGCGATCCTGGGAGCATTGGTTATCGGCTCTCTCGGCAATGGTCTGGATCTTTCCGGAGCTTCCGCGGCGGACAAGCTGATGTTCTCAGGCGCCATCCTGCTCATTGCTGTTGCCATCGACGCCGTGTCGCGCAGCAGCGCTGCCCAATCACGTTAAGTCAGGCACGCAAGGCCTGGCGCGAAAAGTACGAGCTATCATTATGAAAACATTCAAAATCACACCACTGGACACGCCAGTCTCCGCAATCGGAATGGGAACGATGATTTTCCATCCCGACACCGCAGAACGGGACTTTGCGCTGCTGGATGCCTTTGTCGAACATGGTGGCACATATATCGACACTGCCGAAGTCTATGGCGCGGTGGAGGAACACGGATTTTCCGAAATGGTCATCGGTGACTGGCTCGCCAGCCGCCCGGGAATGCGCGAGAAAATTGTTCTCACCTCAAAGGGCCTGATCCCGGGATACTGCGCACCAATTCATCCCGGCGGAGCAAAGATTGATCCAGTGTCGATCCACAAGGCAATCGACGGGTCGCTCAACCGGCTCAAGACCGACTGCCTCGACATCTGGATGTTCCATCGGGACGACCCGTCTCAACCGATCGGTCCGCTTGTCGATGCACTTGATGAAGAAGTCCGGGCTAGGCGGTTGAAAGCCTTTGGAGCATCGAACTGGACTACCTCCAGAATCCAGGAAGCGATTGACTATGCGCGCGCGACCGGCAAATCGGAAATGATCTGTTCGTCGCCGAATTTTTCACTTGCCCGTGCCAACGAGCCCTTCTGGCCGGATACCGTCGTGACGGACGAGACCGACCGCAAGTGGTTCTCCGCAAATGGTGTCCTCCTAGTCGCCTGGTCTGCTTTGGGGCGGGGCTTTTTCGCAAGAGCCGATCCTGCAGATCTGGGCGATGCGGATCTGGTACGGGTCTTTTATTCCGATGCCAATTTCGAACGCAAAAAAAGGGCTGAAGCCTTTGGAGCTGAAAGGTCGATGAACATGTTCGAAATCGCGCTTGCCTATGTGATCAGTCAGGACTTTCCGGTCGTCGCTCTGAACGGTGCCGAAACCCCTGAACAGGTCGCTTCATCGGCACGCGCTGGAAATCTGCAGCTCACGCCAGCTGAACGCGACTGGCTCGATCTGACCAGCGACAACCGACCGTTTTGAGGAGCCAGGACATGATTGCCAAGAAGATGTATCTCGCGGGCGAACTTGTCACTCGCACTGTTCATGAAGAGGTTGTGTGTCCGGCAAATGGGGAAGTCATCGGATCTTTTGCGAAAGCAGATGCACAAGATGCGCAAGCTGCACTTGAGGCGGCTCATGCTGCGTTCCCGCAATGGTCCGCAGCCTCCATCGATGAACGCGCCGGCTGGATGAGAAAACTTCGCGAGGCGATTATCGCAAACGAAGAACACTTGCGGGAGTGTATCCATCTGGAGACGGGAAAGAACTGGGCAGGCACCCGGGAGGACTTCGACAGTCTGGTCAACAGCTTGCACTTTTATGCCGAAGAGATATCTCGCTTCCGGCCGGAAATGCTGGTGGACCGTGAACGCACTCATACCCATACGCTGGTGCACGAACCGGTGGGCGTGGTCGTTGCCTTCCTGGCATGGAACTTTCCACTGCTCAATCTTGCTTTCAAGATCGGCCCCGCAATGGCGGCGGGGTGCCCGATCGTAATCAAGCCATCATTCAAGTCTCCGCTGTCCGCTTATGCCGTGGGCGAGCTTTGCCATCAGATCGGATTGCCCGCAGGTGTCGTGAACATTCTTTGCGGGGACGACGAAGATGTGGGAGACGCCCTGTCCGCATCCACCATTCCGGCCATGCTTACGCTGATAGGTTCTGCCCGAACGGGGCAGCGGATCATGGCAAAGGGAGCGACGTCCATCAAGCGTTACTCCATGGAGCTTGGTGGCAATGCACCGGCTCTGATCTTTGCCGATGCGGATCTGGACCTGGCGGCTGACATCGTTTGCGCAGTGAAGTTCGGCAATGCCGGTCAGATCTGCGTCACTCCCAATCGAGTCTTCGTGGCGCGCGAGATTGCGGCAGAATTTTCTGAAAAAGTGAGCGCGCGCGCCCAAGCCGTAAAAGTTGGTTTTGACAGGCATGCAGACATCGAAATGGGTCCGCTGATCGATGCCGCGGCCCGAACTCGCGTCGACGGTCTTGTCAGGGATGCCATTGAGAAAGGGGCGAAGCTTCTGACCGGTGGCAGCAACGGGATCGGCAACGGGGCAGGGACCTTCTATCCGCCGACCGTTCTGACCGGCGTATCGCCTGCAATGCGAATTTACCAGGAAGAGATTTTTGGCCCTGTGGTCGGCATCGTCGAGTTCTCGGAAGAAGAAGACGTGCTTCGCGCCGCCAACGATACAGATGCCGGTCTTACGGCTTATGTGTTCACCCGTGATATTGAACGGGCCGAGAGGTGCGCAGGCCAGTTACGCTTCGGTGAAATCCAGATCAACGGCATCAAATATGGCATCGACCTGCCACATGTCGGCATCAAACAATCGGGTGTTGGCTGCGATTGTTCGCACCTTGCGCTTCACGACTACCTGGCGCCGAAACGCATTTCGCGTGCGTTGTTGTCTTAGGAGAGGCGCATGCAAATCACCCGCATCAAAAGCCACGTGCTGCAGTATGACCTGCCGGAAGAGTTGGGCTACTCACAGCAGTACTATTCCAAAAGGTCGGCGCACCTTGTTGAAGTGGAAACCGATGAAGGCATCACCGGTTGGGGCGAATGCTTCGGACCTGGCAGTATCGCCGTGGCCAACAAGACTATTGTCGAGAAAGTCATTCAGCCGCTTGTTGTTGGCGAAAATCCGCTCGATCGGGATGTCCTTTGGCACAAGGTCTACAATCTGTTGCGAGACCACGGCCAGAAAGGCATGCCGTTGCAGGCTCTTTCCGGTGTCGACATCGCCCTGTGGGACATTGCCGGCAAGGTTGCCGGATTGCCGATAGCGCAGCTTATTGGCGGTTTCCACCGCACCAAGGTCCAGGTCTACGGATACGGCATGATGTTGCGGCGTGAAAACCCCACCGCGATGGCGAGCCGGTTTCGGGACGAGGCGGCAGTGATCAGGGAAATGGGATTCCGCGCGACCAAGATGAAACTCGGCCTTGGCCCGAAGGCGGATGTGAAACTTGCGAGCGCCGTGCGTGCAGGTATCGGCCCGGATTTCCGATTCATGGCGGATGCCAATCATTGCTACACGACGGCGGACGCGTTTTATGTCGGTCGTGCTCTGGAAGAACTGGAGTGTTACTGGTTTGAGGAGCCGGTCGCGCCGGAAGACCATGATGGATACCGTGAGCTGCGTGCGGGTCTCAAGGTCAACATCTCAGGTGGTGAAGCGGAGTTTAACCGTTGGGGGTGGCGCGGGCTTCTGGAAAGCAGGGCGCTCGACATTGCACAGCCCGAAGTCTGTGCACTCGGAGGAATCTCGGAGTATTTGCGGGTTCTTGCTCTCTGTCATGCTCATTTCGTGCCTGTGGTGAACCACGTCTGGGGCTCGGCTATTGCGGTTGCAACCAATCTGCAACTCCTTGCGGCAATGCCGCCGCTTCCTGGAGGTCTGTATCCGAGCGAGCCGATGCTGGAATTCGACACCACCGACAACCGATTTCGCGACGAACTGCTGAAAGAGCCCTTGGACATCCAACAGCAAATCAAACGGAATGACGGCTATGCCGATGTGCCGCAGGGGGCCGGGCTCGGCGTGGAGCCGGACCGCGACTTTATTCGCCACTACGAGATAGCGGCCTGACATCAGGGATGAATGGCATCGGGTTCAGGCCAGCGATCCTTATCCGGAATGCGTCCCACACGCCTGGATGAAGATCTTCGAACCGATCTTGCACTGAACTCTGAAGCGGCCCGGGCGTTTTGACGCCCGGGCCGCTTGCACTCACAGAGTATCACCGATTAACCGAGTTTGACCCAACCCGCATTCTTGGCGGACGAGCGCACACACGCGTCAACAAACTGGACCCCGGCAAGGCCATCCGTGATTCCGGGTACAAGTGAGGGCGTTTCCTTGCCCTCCTGACGTGCCCGGATGACATCGGCTGCATCCTTGTAGAGATTGGCAAACCCTTCCAGGTATCCTTCCGGGTGTCCTGGTGGAATGCGTGTTGCGGAGGCAACGCTGTCCGACATGCCTGCGCCGCCGCGCGTGATGATCCGCTTCGGTTCACCAAACGGCGTGACATGGAGATAATTCGGGTTCTCCTGATGCCATTCCAGTCCGCCCTTATCGCCATAGATACGGATCTTGAGATTGTTTTCGTTGCCGGGAGCGACCTGCGAACACCAGAGCATGCCTCTGGCACCGCTGGAAAAACGCAACATGACATGGGCGTTGTCATCGACCTGACGGCCCGGAACGAAAGATTGCAGATCGGCGGCAAGGCTTTCTGCCGACTGACCGTTGATGAAGCAGGCGAGATTGTAGGCATGCGTGCCGATGTCGCCAGTGGAGCCGCCGGCGCCAGAGCGAGACGGGTCGGTCCGCCAGTCAGCCTGCTTGTTGCTTTGTTCAACGGTCAACCAGTCCTGCGGATACTCCACCTGGACAACGCGGATGGTTCCAAGATCTCCATTCTGCACCATTTCCCGTGCCTGACGTACCATTGGGTAGCCGGTGTAGTTGTGGGTCAGAAAGAAGAGTGCATCGGAGTTTTCAACCGCTTTGACGAACTTTTTCGCGTCGGCGAGCGTCGAAGTTAGCGGCTTGTCACAGATGACATGAATACCGCGTTTCAGAAACTCGCGGGCCACCGGATAGTGCATATGGTTCGGCGTTACGATCGCGACCGCCTCGATCCCGTCCTTCAAGCGGGCTTCGCGCTTGGCCATGTCCTCGTAGGAGGAATAAATCCGGTCTTCCTTCAGGCCGAGTGCCCGTCCGGACTCTTGCGCTTTTTCGGGCGTCGAGGAAAGAGCACCCGCCACAAGCTCGTAACGGCCGTCGATCCGTGCTGCTATTCTATGAACGGCACCGATAAAGGCATCCTTGCCACCGCCAACCATACCGAGGCGGATCGGGCGCACTTGCGGGTTGTCTTTTCCTTCAATTGCCATCTGGCTCCTCCTGTCGACATCACAAACGTAGGGATGCCGTTGCTGTAATCGATTACATTCCTATACAGGAACTCCAAATTTTGGAAGCTCTTGATTGCCGATTTGTTGGGTAGTGGGATTGTTTCCGGAACAAATGACCTGTCCTTGATAGAGTTATTGCGGTGTTTTTCAGAACGAAACATCGTTGCGGAACCGTCCTCCCGGTGACAAAGTTGAGCGGGAGAACCTCACAGGAAACTCAAATCCGGTCGATGCCTAACATTTTCCGGTTGGCCGCGTCATCACTACCGCCGTCGGCAAAGTCGTCAAAGGCTTTTTCGGTCACGCGGATGACATGATCCCGGACAAATTGCGCGCCTTCACGCGCACCGTCTTCGGGGTGTTTCAGACAACATTCCCATTCGACAACCGCCCAGCCGTCAAAATCGTTGGCAGCCATTTTGGAAAACACTGAAACGAAGTCGACCTGGCCGTCACCAAGAGAGCGGAAGCGCCCGGCCCGGCTGACCCAGGACTGATAGCCGCCGTAGACGCCTTGGCGTCCGGTCGGGTTGAACTCCGCGTCCTTGACGTGGAACATGCCGATCCGATCCCTGTAGATGTCGATGTTGTCCAGATAGTCCAGGCATTGAAGGACATAATGTGACGGGTCGTATAGCATTTTGCAGCGTTCGTGATTGTTCAACCGCTCCAGAAACATCTCGAACGTGATGCCGTCGTGCAGGTCTTCCCCTGGATGAATTTCGTAACAGACGTCAACACCCATTTCGTCCGCATAGTCGAGGATTGGGCGCCAGCGTCGGGCGAGTTCGTCGAACGCCGTGTCGATCAGGCCCGCAGGCCGTTGAGGCCAGGGATATAGATAGGGCCAGGCGAGGGCGCCTGAGAAAGTTGCATGAGCTGAAATGCCGAGATTCCGGCTGGCAGCGAGCGCTTGCTTGACCTGATCAACCGCCCAGCTCTGTCGCGCAACCGGGTTGCCGCGAACTTCCGGTGCGGCGAAACCGTCAAAAGCGGTGTCATAGGCTGGATGAACTGCCACGAGCTGTCCCTGAAGATGGGTAGAGAGTTCAGTGATTTCGACCCCGTTTTCTTTGGCGGTGCCAGCAAATTCCTCGCAATAGGTCTTGGAGCTGGCAGCCTTTTCAAGATCGATCAATCTGCTGTCCCAGCTGGGAACCTGAACGCCGAGATAGCCGCAATCAGCTGCCCACTTCGTGATTGCGTCCCAGGAGTTGAAGGGAGCTTCGTCCCCTGCGAACTGGGCCAGGAACAGAGCGGGTCCCTTGATGGTCTTCATGATTTCCTCCGGAAGAAAGCAGTCTTTGCGTCATGCCCTGCGAGCTGAAAAGGGCCGGAACCCCATCGCGTAAAGTTCCGGCCCATAGGTCACGCACCCCTCGATTTGGGACGTGACCTGGGTTCCCGATGCCTAGAAAGGAGAATCCGGGAAATAGTAGTTCTCGGCATTTTCGCGTGTGATCAGCGTTGCGCCGAGAATGTAGCGGCCGGCAACCGGACCATTGGACTTGAAGGCGTTCACCGTCGCATCCATTGCGGTTGCGATCATTGCCGGCGGATAAAGAACGTCAACCGGGATAAGCTCATCACCATCCATGATGCTCTTGATCGTTTCTTTCATGCCGGCACCACCGACAACGAACATGCCGTCACCATCGCGTCCAGCCTGTTTCAGGGCAGCCACGACACCGATTGCAATATCGTCGTCCTGTGCCCAGACAGCGTCGATGTCAGGAAAGCGGGACAGGAAATCCTGCATGACTTCAAAGCCGTCATCGCGGTTCCAGTTGGCATGTTTGTGATCGAGAACGTTGATCCCGGAACCTTCGATTTCCGCCATGAAGGCATCGAAACGCTCGTTGTCGATCACTGTCGGGATACCGCGCAGCACGACTATGTTGTCACCGTCTTTCAGGCGGCCTTTCATGTACTGGGCGGAGACGCGGCCCAGTTCAGGGTTGTTCCCGGCAACATAAAGATCTTCGATCCCGGGTTGGCTGAGACCCCGGTCGACCACGGTGATCCAGGCTCCGGATTTTTTAACATTCAGCACCGGATCGGTAAGCGGCTCGGATTCGAACGGCAGTACCACGAGCGCGTCGATCTGATGGACCGAGACCAGGTCTTCAAGAGCACTGGCCTGTGCACCTGGGTCAGGTGAGTTGACCAGGATCAGATCGACATCGGGATAAAGCTTCTCAAGGCGTTTTTCGGCCTGTTCCGCATGCCAGTTCATACCGGCCGCCCATGCATGTGTCGGGGTCGGATAACTGACACCGATCTTGATCTTGTCCTGAGCAACCGCAGAGCTGGCAAAAGCAAGCATCCCTGTTACCGCCATCATTCCCAAAGCTTTTTTCATAAGCATTGTTTCCTCCTCCAATGCTGCCAGTTGGACGCACTTTTCCCGTCCGGTGCGAGCCGGTTCAAAATTAGGGGACGGGTCCCTGTTCAGTTGAGTTGCGTCAGGACTTTCCGCTCTTGCCGAGTTTCCAGTCGCTTCGCTGCAAGAGAACCGCAACGATGATGATCAGACCCTGCATGGTGCCATTCAGGTAGTTCGAGATCACATCGGTGAAGTTCAGAATATTGCCAATTGTCGTCAGGATCAGCGCGCCAAGGATGGTTCCACCGATCCGGCCGTAACCACCTTTCAGGACCGTTCCGCCAATGATCACGGCCGCGATGGCTTCAAGTTCCCAAAGCACGCCGGTCGAGGCAGAGGCGGAGCCGAGGCGGGGAACATAGATGATCGTGGCGAAGGACACACACAGACCCTGGATGACATAGGTGAGGGTTTTCACTCGATCGACATTGATGGCCGAGTATTTGGCAACGGCTTCATTGGATCCGATGGCGGTGCAATAGCGCCCGAAGGCTGTTCGGTTGAGCAGCAGCCAGCCGCAGATCGCGACACCGATGAACACCCAGACCGGGAAGGGCAGACCGAGGAAGCTGTCATAATAGACCGGACGGTAGGTGCCCCGGATCTCGAAATTCAGGGAAAGAGTGCCGCCGTCGGCAAAGTAGGTGACCAGAGACCGGTAGATGCCCATTGTGCCGAGCGTGACGATAAAGGCTTCGATCTTGCCTTTTGTCGTAAGCGCACCGTTGATCCATCCAGCGCCAATACCCAGAAGAATGGCCAGGCCGCAGCCGAGCAATACGGTGGGAACACCAGTGCCAAGCGTCTCGACCGCATTGTTCATGATCATGACACCTGAAATCGCGGCCGCCATGGAACCGACCGAGAGGTCGATGCCTCCGGCAGTGATCACGAAGGTCGCCCCGACGGCGATAATGCCGATGAAGGCTGAGCGTGTCAGGAGATTGGTCAGGTTTCCTTCGCTGACAAAGGCGGGGTTCAGGAGAAACCCGATGATACAGAGTATCAGCAAAGCCAGCGCGGGGCCGAGCGTTTTGAAATCGACGGAAAACCTTTTGGCGGATTTGGCCGCGTTGTCTTCGGATGCGGTCATCATAGTCAAAGGAGTTCCTCCCGTTTCAGCCCGGCGGCGTAGCGCATGATTTCGTTTTCGTTGATGTGATCACCAGTCAGGATGCCGGTGATATGTCCTTCACGCATGACCACCACCCGGTGGCATATCCCGATGATCTCCGGCATTTCGGATGAGATCACCACAACCGATACTCCTTCTGCGGCAAGAGCTGCGATGAAGTGGTAGATCTGCTGCTTCGTGCCGACATCGATACCGCGCGTCGGTTCGTCAATGATGACGATCTTCGGGTCACATTCCATGATCTTGGCGAGCAGCAGCTTTTGCTGATTGCCGCCCGACAGTTTGCCGACGACGATGTCTGCGTCCCGCGCCCTGACATCAAAGCGGCGGATGGCGCGCGCAAGTGCGTCGTCCTCGGCCTTGCGATCAATGGAGAATTTCCTGACGAATTTCGGCAGGGCGAACAAGGTCAGATTTGGCCGCATCTTTTTGTCGAGCAGCAATCCTTTTTCTTTTCTGTCCTTGGTCAGATACGCAAGACCTACGTCCCGCGCTTGAGCGACGGTCATGGGGCCGGTGTCGCGTCCGAATAGTTTGATCTCGCCGCTTTCGATCGGGGTAAGGCCACAAATGGCTTCAAAGACTGCGGTGCGTCCGGACCCGATCAGTCCGGAGAACCCTAGAATTTCACCTTTGCGCAGCCCGAAGCTGACAGTGTCGATGCCAGGCGCGCGCAGATTTTTGACTTCCAGAACAAGCTCTGCATCGACATCTGCCTCGTTCATGGGGGGATAAAGATCGGACAGTTCACGCCCGACCATCATTTGCGCCATCGTGTCAGGTGTCAGGTCCTGAGAGGGACGTGTATCGATCCATTGTCCGTCGCGCAAAATGGTGACCCGGTCGGCAATCGCTTTCACTTCATTGAGCTTGTGTGAAACGAAGACAATGCCAACGCCGCTTTCCTTGAGCTTCTGGACCTGGCGGAAGAAGACCTCCGTTTCTTCCTCGGTCAAAACGGCGGTTGGCTCGTCCATGATGAGGATACGGGCATTCCGACTCACCGCCTTGACGATTTCGACCATCTGCTTCTGCGCGATTGTCAGATCGGAAATTCGATCGGTTGGCGCAATGTCGAGACCGATCTCGTCCAGATACTTCTGAACGTTGTGCCGCATGGCAGCCCGGTCAAGAAATCCGTTTGACCGCTTTTCGCGTCCCAGGAATACGTTTTCTTCAACGGTCATCTGTTCAGCAAGGTTGAGTTCCTGGTGAATGAGTACGATGCCGAGTTTTTCCGCGGCACCATTTGGGGGCAGGGCGGTCTGTCTGCCGTCCAGGCGGATCTGGCCGGACGTCGGGTCGTGGAAGCCGGAGAGAATTTTCATCAAGGTCGATTTGCCCGCGCCATTCTCGCCGATCAGCGCATGAACTTCACCCTCGCGCACATCCATGCTGACACTGAACAGCACAGGCACGGGGCCAAAGGACTTGCTGATGTTGACAGCTTCAATGATCGCCGCCGAAGCGGACGTTTTCACGGACATTCCTGAATTCCTCCCCGGCGCCGGAACCCTCTTCCCCAATGGCGCCATAATCCTGATGTAAACGTTTTCATGAGCGATGTAAACCTTTACATTTTGCCTTGTAAACCTTTTCATGAATCGTTTCTGGCTCTATACAGCGTAGAGAGCCTTGAAATTCATGCACTTAATCAGAGCCCGCAACGCAGCAAATTCGAGAGCGGAATATGAGTGAACCGGTGGACCGGCCGGCGACAATTGAAGACGTTGCAAAGCTTGCGGGTGTTTCCATTGCCACCGTCAGCCGGGCCTTGCGCTCGCCGGAAAAGGTCGCTGAGAGCACTCGGAAAAAGGTGACCGCTGCAATCGCCCGCACCGGTTACACCGCCAATGCGATGGCACAGAACCTGCGCATGCAGCGCTCGCAGATGGTTCTGGTTCTTGCGTCTTCGATTGCGGACGCGAATTTTGCCGGGATTTTGACCGGGTTGGAAAAGGCAGCCAACGATCGGGGTTACGGTGTGTTGATCGGCAACACCGAGGGAACCACGGGGCTGGAACAGAACTACCTGCGTTTCCTGTCGACAGGGATGGCAGACGGACTTGTGCTCTTGACCGGGCATGTGCCGGTCGCCGGAGAACCGCAGACGCCGTTGACGCACCTGCCGCCTATTGTTGCCACCGAACGGCCGGTCTCAAATCCAGAAATCAGTTATGTCGGTGTCGATGACGTGGCAGCGTCGAAGATGGCAACCGAATACCTGATTTCTCTCGGACATCGGAGGGTAACCTTCATCTCCGGTGGACCGGGGGACATCCGCAGCGACTTGCGCCACTCAGGTTACCAACAGGGCCTAAAGGAATCCCCGGAGAACCTTCGCGATTGGCGGATGGAAGGGGACGGCACAAGTGAAAGCGGCCGTGCAGCGGTCGAGCGCCTCTTCATCAAGGACGATCTGCCGACCGCGTTTTTCTGTTTCAACGACAATACGGCCATTGGGGTCATATCAGCGCTGCAACTGCGTGGGTATCGTGTTCCGGAGGATTTCTCGGTGCTCGGTTTCGACGACATTCCCTTTGCCAACAATTTCACTCCCGGCCTGACAACGATCCGCCAGCCTCGTCATCACATCGGTGAAAAGGCCATGAACATTCTGCTGGATCGTCTGGCGAACCGGACGCAGGTATCGCAGAATCATTTGCTCCATGGCGACCTGATTGTCCGCGAGAGTTGCGCAGGTGTTTCCAAGAACAGGCGGTGAGGGACCACTGGCCAGCGGTGAAAGGCTTTGAAAACCGACAGCGACTGCGTTGTTCTTCTCCATAAGCGTGCTGGCCTCAAAACGGTGCCAGAAACGAAGACACCTCGTCCAGGAATGCGCGGGCAAGCTTGGACAGGCCGGTTTTCCCGGCATAAACCGCATAAAGCGAAATCTCCGGCAGTTGCCAATCAGGCAGCACTTCGACCAATTGGCCATTGCCGAGTTCCTTTCGGCACAAAAGACCGGGCAATTCTCCGATGCCAGTGCCGATTTCAATCGATGTCTTCAGTGCCAGATAGTCGTTTATCGCAAGCGTCGGCTCAAAGGGGGCGGTATAGGCCTCATCGTCTTTGGTCAGATGCCAGGTGATTTTTTCCTGCGCCTGAAAGCCAAAACCGAGGCGGCTATGATTGTTCAAATCCTCAGGCCGTACGGGCAACGGATTGACTGCCAGATAGGACGGAGCAGCGCATAGGCGGTGACGATGTTGGAGCAGCTTGCGGATGACGAGGTTGGGAGCCGAAGGTCGCGCAACCCGGAACGACAAGTCGACCCCGTCATCGACAAAGTCAAGCATGCGTTCGCTGACCAGCACCTGGACACGCGCCTCCGGCTGCTGCCTCAAGAAGCGGTCGATCGGTTGCGCAAACAGGAGTTCGGTCAGGTTCGGTGGAACCGTTATTCTCAACGTGCCGGACAGTCCTTCGCGTTGGCTGCGTACGGCCTGATTTGCAAAGTTCAGTGCGTTGATGCCTTTGCTGCAGAGGTCGAAATACGTTGACCCGGCTTCCGTGGCGCGCAACGGTTTTCGCGATCGGTCGAGCAATAGGATCTGTAACTCCTTCTCAAGCTCGGCCACTTTGCGACTGACCGTGGACAGCGGCATGCGTAAGGCACGGGAGGCGGCTGTAAAACTTCCCTGCCGAACGACTTCAACAAATACGGCGATAGCATCGAGGTTGCGCATGTAATTCCATTTTTGGGATATTGATCTTGAAATCAAGGACTGTTTCTGAATTTGGAAGCAGTTTATCCCTGGGTCAATCAAAACCTGACCTGGAGAAACACATGGCCAATCTCGACAAGACCATCAATTACATCGAGTTTCCGCTCAAAAACGCTGATCGCACAAAGGCGTTTTATACCCGTGTGTTCCACTGGAGTTTTCAGGACTGGGGCGACAAGTACATCAGCTTTACCGGTGCAGGCGTCGAGGGGGGATTTAATGGCGAAGCCGACACGCCGGTTACCGCACCTGGTGTGCTGGTCGTGCTTTATGCAGACGATCTGGAAGCGATTCTCATTGAAGTGAAATCAGCAGGCGGGCTCATTCTTCGGACCCCTTATGATTTTCCTGGTGGTCGCCGGTTCCACTTTTCCGATCCGAACGGCAACGAGCTGGCAGTCTGGACGGAGGCGAAGCAATGACAGTTCTGGTGACAGGTGCCACCGGGACGGTCGGGGCGCATCTGACGCGGTTGCTCGTTGAACAGGATTTGCCGGTTCGGACGCTTTCTCGTTCTGCCGGAAGGTTGAAAGAAGGCTTCGGCAGCAAAGTGGAAAGCGTACTGACCGATTTGGATGATCCTTTTGATCTTCATGAATCCGTTGCGGGTACGGAAACGCTTGTCCTGATCACGGCTGCGGGGCCAAACGCAGCCAAACAGGCGTCTGCCGTCCTGACCGCTGCAAAGCACGAAGGGGTCCGTAAGGTTGTGAGAGTGTCCGCGATCAAGGCCGCACCAGAGGGACCAACCGAAAACTCGCGGTTACATGCGCAAACAGAAAGTGAGATTATCGCTTCCGGCATGGAATATGTTTTGCTTCGCCCGAATTGCTTCATGCAGAACATGTTCCTCGCAGCTGAACCTATTGCAAGGAAACACACTTTCTCGTTTGCGACCGGGCACGCCCGGATGGGCATGATTGATGCTCGCGATATCGCGCAATGTGCATTCGCGAGTGTGATCAGTGAGGATTGGAACGGCAAGACACTCGAACTCACCGGCCCGGAAACACTCGGGTTTGCCGATGTCGCCAAGTGTCTATCCAGACTTATGGACATCCCTATTCGATACGAACCAATCTCACCAAAGGTCGCTTTCGACATTGTTGAAAGCGCGGGCTGGGGGAGTTGGATGGCAGCCCTGACGAGAGATTACGGCGCGGCCTATGGCGCCGGTTGGGGAGACTTCACAACGGAACACGTGTTTCGGTTGACCGGAACCGCTCCGCGAAATTTTGAAACTTTCGCACTTGAAGTCTTCGTACCGGCGCTGAGGCGCATTGGTCTGGCATGATCCGGTGTGGCATGGCTTTTAGCCTGCTCGGGCTTCAGGCGCGAATTGAAGTCCTGACGGGCGCAACGGGAGAAATCCGAGACAGAATTTGATTGGTCACGGCCCGGGTCCCCATGTCACCGCCAAACTCCATAGGTCTCAAGGCGTTATCGTCAAATCCTGAATCAACTGCTGAATTGACGAGCTCGGCTGCCGAACTCAACTCGGGGCGGCCGAGTTTCTCCGACAGGTAGTCCAGCATCAGGGCCGCGCTCAGAATGGCGGCGAGTGGATTGGCCTTGTCCTGTCCCATGATATCCGGCGCACTACCATGCGCCGGCTGGAACAGACCTGTCGTGTCTCCGATTTCAGCGCAGGCAGCCATGCCCATGCCGCCCACCAATCCTCCGGCAAGATCGGAAAGGATGTCACCGAACATGTTTTCCGTGACAAGCACGTCGAATTCCCAGGGTTTGCGCACAAGGTCGAGTGCCTGAGCATCGACGTAGTTGTAGCCGACAGGGATGTCCGGATAATTCTGTTTCACTTCGTCGAACAGCTGACGAAAGAACGCCAGCGAAGTAAAAACATTGGCTTTGTCGACACAGGTCAATTTGCCCGGTTTGCCCCGGTCCCGGCGTTTCCTCGCAAGATCGAAGGCAAACCCGTGCAGCTTTGTCGTGGTCTTGCGGGTAATCCTGAGGATGTCCTGCACTTCATCGTCATTGACGACCAGACTTCGGTCATGCGCGGCAGCGGAATAGAACAGCCCCTCTGTCGATTCTCTCAAGATGATCAGGTCGATGTTGGCCGCGCGCGGATCGGCAAGCCTTTGCGGGGCATTCGGATAAGCCTTGACGGGACGAACACCTGCATAGAGCCCGAACCTGTCACGCAGTCTGAGGTGTGGGGAGATTTCTGTTCCGTCCTGATGGCGGATTGCTGGCAGGCCGATCGCCCCCAGAAAAATGGCGTCCGCAGCCTCGGCGCGTTCCTCTCCATCCGGCTCGATATCGACACCGTTTTCCTTGAAATATCCGGCACCTGCCTGAATTTCGTCATAGACGGGTCGAGCGAGACCGACTTTCTCAAGGGCAGCCTCCATGACGGTCAATGCGGCTTCCGCCACATCGACGCCGATGCCGTCACCTTTGATCAGGGCAATTCTCATTGAGGCCATTCCTTAAGTCCAATCAACGTCAAATTTGTCGACAATCCGGGTCACCTTGTCGGCGGACAGGGCTGATACTGGAATGCCGCGCAGCAGTATCGCAAGCCGTGCTGTTGCCTCCAGCTCCTCCATCGCATTGACGGCAGCTTCCAGGTCTTTGCCCGCGACCACAGGTCCGTGGTTTGCCAGCAGCACTGCGGATCGCTTGCCTGCGAGACCCCGAACGGCGTCGCCCATTGCAGGGTCTCCGGGGACAAAAAACGGCAACAGCTGCACCTTGCCGAGCTGCATGATCCCGTAGGCGGTCAGTGGTGGTAAGACATCGTCTGGATCGATATCGGGCAGAAGTGAAAGTGCGACCGAGTGGCATGAGTGCAGATGCACGACGGCACCGGTTTTGCCGCGTGTTTCATAAAAGGCCGCATGTAGCGGGATTTCCTTGGTCGGTTTGTCACCAGACAGGAGAACTCCCTTTTCCGAAAGGTGGCTGATCTTTGCTGGATCCAGAAACCCCAGGGAAGAACCTGTCGGCGTCACCAGCAAACTGCCGTCGGACAGGCGAAGCGATATGTTGCCGGTGGAGCCATGGGTCAGTCCTCTGTCGAATAGCGACTTTGACAGGCGCGCGATCTGTTCCCGGGCCGCTGCGATCTCGCTCATGCGCTCCCCTCCAGAACGGCAAGGGCTTCCTGAAAGAAATCCGGTCCACCAAAATTTCCGGACTTCAGCGCCAAAGCCAGAGGTCTTCCGGAAACCTTCAGTGCCGGCACACCGGCCGCAATTTTTGGTCCGATCTCCAGCGTATGAGCATCAAGTCCGGAAACGACTGCACCGGAGGTTTCTCCTCCTGCAACGACTATCCGTTGAACGCCGGCCTGAGAAAGTGCGGCAGCCAGGTTGGCAAAAAGCGACTCTATCGCTTCGGCACTGGCCTCGCGCCCGAAACGTTCCTGTGCGGCGGCAACCACACTTGGATCTGCCGAGGAATAGAGCAGGGGCGCGTGCTCCTGCATCAAAGTCCATTCAAGGATTTCCTGCAGGGAAACGCGTTTGGTGATGATGTCGTCTGCCGCGAGCTCGCGCGACGGCGCAATGGACTTGTAGGCTGCGACTTGCCCACGGGTCGCCGTGGAACACGACCCGGACAGGACCACGGCTTTTCCGGTGACCCCGGTCCATGAAGCAATGTGTTGCGAAAAACCGAAATTTTCCGGGAGACCGAGCGCGATGCCTGAACCTCCTACCAGAAGGTTTCGGGATTTTGCGGCCTGCCCAATGGCAAGCAGGTCGTCATTGCGGATAGCGTCCACAATCACCATTGCCTTGCCTGCTTCTTCTGCGGAACGACAAATTGCGTCCGGCCCCGTCCACACTGTGGAAACCGGAATGTGTCCGACAGGCCAGGAGGTTTGACGTGCAAGGACCCGGCGAAGATCCGGATCGGTCATCGGCGTGAGCGGATGATGTTGCATTCCGCATTCGCTCAAGAGCCTGTCCTTGACGAAAAGGTGCCCTTCGAAAACCGTCCGGCCATTTTCGGGAAAGGCCGGGCAAACCAGGACCGAGGTTTCGCCGAGCCAGTCGGCGAGTGCTTCGGCAACCGGTCCGATGTTACCGGCATCGGTGGAATCGAATGTCGAGCAGATCTTGAGGACGATTTGCTCAGCTCCTTGCGCCTTGAGCCAGTCACAGGCTTCCAGCGACCGGGTAATGGCTTCCTGCGCGGGGACGGTGCGCGTCTTCAGTCCGATGACACCGGCTTCTATGGCCGGGTCTGCTGTGGTGCCTGGAATGCCGACATATTGCGCAGTTGGCATACCGCCTTCCGACAACATGAGCGCAATGTCGGACGCGCCGGTGAAGTCATCTGCAATCACACCGAGCTTCATGACTTCAGCCCCTTGAGCGGACCGCGGTCCAAACGGAGGATATGCTCCGGTCCATGGGTCGGGAACAGTTCACGCACCAGAGGGTCATGTCCGGGAATGACGAGGTCCTGGGAACTCGCAAGGCGCTGGATGGTTTTGAACCCCTCCAACATCTCCTCAAGGTCCACGACGATCGGGAATGGCTTGGCTTCCAGGAAGTTCTCGTAATAGTGGGACGCATCCGAAGCGAGGCACATCCAGCCAGTGCCCGTCAGCACCCGAACGACCTGCAGACCTTTGCTGTGCCCACCGGTACGATGCACGGTCACGCCTTCGACAACCTCGCCGTCCCCTTCGTGAAATACGACGCGTCCGGAATAAAGTCGCTGCACAGCCTCGCAGATATGATCCGCGGTAAATGGCGCCCGCAAGGTGCCGTGACACATGCAAGGCCCGGTCGCATAGGCCATTTCGGCAGCCTGAAGGTGGATGGTGGCATTGGGGAAGTGGCGCAGGCCACCTGCGTGGTCATAGTGAAGGTGGGTCACGATGATCGTCGAGACCTCTTCCGGTACGATGCCGAGCGGTGCGAGCGCCTCGTGAGGATCAAGCCGCACCGGGCGGCTGCGCCGGTTGCCTTCTTCCTGATCATAACCGGTGTCGACAAGGATGATTTCGTCGTCTCGGCGCAACACCCAGAGAAAATAGTCCATGTCATGGGGCAGGTGATGGTCGTCATCGAACAGAAAACTGTCCTTGCGCGTACGCGCATTCCGGTCTGCATATTTGACGGCAAATACTTCCCACGGCGTCATGAGGTCACCTTCGAATAGGTCGCAACGGTCTTGTCAGCGACCATGGACGAGACTTCCGTGTCAAATTTCAGAAAATGCTCACTGCGCAAATGGATCTGGAAGGCCTCGGCATCGTCATATAGTTCGTAAAGAAAAACCTCTTCCGGCCGATCGGCGTCCGTACAGACGTCAAAATGATGGCATCCAGGTTCAATCTGCATTGAAGTTTGGGCGTTTTGGATCATCAGCGGCAGGAATTCGTCCTGCCGACCTTCCTTGATCTGAAAACGTACGGTGACTGCAAACATGCCGCCTCCCTTTACCGGAAAAGATGCA
>NZ_JAILWL010000449.1 GCF_025698965.1 Roseibium sp. | reverse complement strand
GATCGAGCCGCTTTGGAGAACTTCAAGGAATTCGCCTGATCGAGACAATTTTGCGATAATTTTTCAACGCAGACACTATTGACCCGCATCCGACTTCCTCCGGCTGCCGAAACCCGTCGGGCCTTACCGGTTCGACGCCCGTCATGGTCAATGTCAGTCATTCGCTCAACGCGATCTGGACGCTAGCACGATCCTGCTCTGAAATTCGAATATCCGGACGGATACGATCTCTTCTCATAAGCCTAAATACTTAGATAAAAATACCATAAGGCCAAAATATACTTCAAATCAGCTTATCTCTTCCTGCGTAAGCCGCGCTGTATTTTCTCCAAATTGCGAGACATTTCACTTCGATTTGTCATACAATCAGTGTCACTACGAATTAAAATCGCTTTCAGAAATCAATATATCCAGCAATAACAATATCTTTCAAAGGAGCCGGCATGTCTCAAGCAGATGCGCAACCTTCGGACGAGAAAGATAAAACCACCCGCTTTCAGTTCCCCTCCGCCTTCACCATTCTGTTCGGATTGATAATACTGGTTGCAGCGGCAACCTGGATTGTTCCGGCAGGTCAGTATGAGCGCGTGGAAAACCCGGCTCTCGGACGGGAAGTCCCGGTCCCGGGAACTTACAAGACGGTGGACAGCAACCCGCAAGGCATCGTCGATGTTTTCATGGCACCCATTCGGGGCCTTTACGACCCCGACACCAATCAGGCCAATGCCATCGATATCGCTGTCTTTGTTCTTGTGATCGGCGGATTTCTGATGGTGGTGACCCGAACGGGCGCGATTGACGCTGGCATCGGCAAGGTCATGGTTGCCCTGCGGGGCCAGGAACGATGGATGATCCCGATCCTGATGGCGTTCTTTGCGGCCGGCGGCACGATTTACGGGATGGCCGAGGAATCCCTTGCATTTTACGCTCTGATCATTCCGGTCATGATGCGTGCTGGCTACGATACGGTGACAGGTGTCGCGATTATCATGCTCGGCGCGGGTATCGGCACTTTGGGGTCGACAATCAATCCGTTTGCAACCGTCATTGCGGCCAATGCCGCAGGCATTCCGTTTACGGACGGGATCATTGCCAGGGTCATCATTCTGGTCCTCGGCTGGCTTGCCTGCGTGGTCTGGGTCATGCGTTACGCCGAACGTGTGAAAGCCGATCCGTCCAGATCACTCGTCTTCGACATGAAGGAGGCGAATGAAAAACACTTTCTGCAACGCGCAGCCCCCAAACAAACGAACTCCGACGAGTTCACCGCAACTCACAAGATCGTTCTTGTCATTTTCGTCGCGAGTTTTGCCTTGCTGATCTATGGTGTCGCGGCGCTGGGCTGGTGGATGGGGCAAATGTCCGCGATGTTCCTGGCTTCCGCCATTCTTGTCGGTGTTGTTGCCAGAATGGGCGAGCACGAATTTGTCGACACTTTCATCGACGGTGCCAGAGACCTTCTTGGCGTTGCCCTGATCATCGGTGTCGCCCGCGGAATCGTCGTGGTCATGGACGCAGGCAAGATCACGGATACGACCCTCTTCTGGTCGGAGGAAGCCGTCACCGGCCTGGGCACTATCGCGTTCATCAACGTGATGTTCTGGCTTGAGGTCGCACTCTCGTTCCTGGTTCCCTCTTCTTCGGGTCTGGCGGTGCTGACCATGCCGATCATGGCGCCCCTCGCCGACTTTTCAGAAGTCAGCCGGGATGTTGTCGTCACCGCATATCAGTCTGCAAACGGACTGGTCAATCTTATCAATCCAACATTTGCAGTCGTTATGGGAGGCCTCGCAATCGGTAGGGTTTCCTATGACAAGTGGCTGAGGTTCACCTGGCCACTGCTCTTGATACTGGCGATCCTCATAACTGTCGTTTTAAGCGCAAGTGTCTGAAAACATGACCTCTTAGATGGAGACGGTGTTGAGCAGACCGGTAGAAACATCAACTGACAGCATTCAAGAGGGGCGGCCTCTGAAGCCGGTGCCCAAGGCCGCAGCAAGGGACCTCGGCTTGATCGCCTGCACCGCTCTTGTCGTTGGCAACATGATCGGCTCTGGCGTTTTCCTTCTGCCCGCGTCTCTGGCCTCCTATGGTGCAATCTCGATTGCCGGATGGGTGATAACGTCGATCGGGGCAATTGCACTCGCGCTGATATTCGGAAGGTTGGCACGGCTGTCCTCCAAGCCCGGCGGACCCTATGCCTATACGCGGGAAGGGTTTGGAGACTTTGCCGGTTTCCTGATCGCCTGGGGATACTGGATCGCACTCTGGTCCGGAAATGCGGCGGTTGCGGTTGCCTTTGTCGGTTATCTGGCGTTCCTGTTTCCCTCAATCGGCGGCAACAGCCTATACGGCCTCGGCGCTGCCCTGACGGCAATCTGGGTCCTGACAATGATCAATGTGCGCGGGGTCAGGGAAGCCGGGCTTGTCCAGATCGTCACCACCGTTTTGAAAGTTCTACCTCTCCTGGCAATCGGCGCGCTCGGCTGGTTCTGGATGAACGCCGATCACTTCGCGCCTGTGAACACATCCGGCCAATCCAACATCGCGGCAATCTCCGCGACCGCGGCATTGACGCTATGGGCCTATCTGGGTCTGGAGTCCGCGACTGTCCCAGCCGGAAATGTTGACAGACCGGAGGTCACCATTCCCCGCGCTACGATCATCGGTGTTGTTTTTGCCGCGGTGATCTACATTTCGGTCACCGCGGTCGCCATCGGAGTGTTGCCGAGAGATTTTCTTGCAGGATCAACCGCTCCACTGGCCGACGTTGCCGGAGCGATGTGGGGTGCGACCGGTGGGATAATCGTTGCCCTGGGCGCCGTCATTTCCACTTTCGGCACGCTCAACGGGTTCACTCTGCTGTCCGGCCAGGTGCCTTTTGGTGCCGCCCTCGACAGGGTCTTTCCCGAGGTCTTTGCCCGGGTCAATGATGCCGGAACACCCGCCAATGCCCTGGTGATTTCCAATCTCCTGGCCAGCATTCTGGTGATCATGAATTTCTCGCGCGGTCTTGTGGAGGCATTCACATTCATCATCCTGCTTGCAACGATGGCAAGTCTTGTCCCGTACGCCTTCTGCGCACTCGCCGAAATCGTCATTCGACTCAAGCGGGGCGAAACGCTTGCCGACGGATCCCTCGCAGGCATTGCGGGTCTCGGCACACTTGGCTTCCTCTATTCTTTATGGGCCATCTACGGGTCCGGCGAGGATGTCGTCTTTTTCGGGTTCCTTCTGCTGCTCGCCGGCATTCCCGTCTATGTGCTTATCCGCCTGCGGCAGGCGAGATCACTGACCACAAACCAGATCGAATAACCTGACAGGAGAGTACAATGGCAACGTTAGGCGTCCATTCGGAAATCGGTAAACTTCGCAAGGTGATGGTTGCAAGACCTTCGGTCGCCCATGAGCGACTGACACCGGGCAATTGCCACGATCTACTGTTCGATGACGTTCTGTGGGTTCACCAGGCTCGTGTCGATCACGATGACTTTCGTCTCAAGATGAAGGCACATAACATTGAGGTAGTCGACCTTCAGGACCTTCTTGCCGAAATGCTTGATCAGGTTCCGGAAGGCAGACGGTTCGTTCTGGATCGGCGCATTACCGACAATCTCGTCGGACCGGGTTTCGCACGGATCATGCGGCCCTGGCTGGACGAATTGGAAGGGGCCCAGCTTGCCCGCCTGCTGATGGGTGGAATCACCATTCATGATCTGCCCGACGGAATGGTCACGCCCCTGATCCGCTCTGTCATCGAGCCAACGGAATTTCTTCTCAATCCGATCCCGAATTCACTCTTTCAGCGAGATCCCTCCTGCTGGATCTATGGCGGAGTTACGGTGAACCCGATGTTCTGGCCGGCCCGCAAGCCTGAAACGCTTTATCAGCGCGCGGTCTATAAATTCCATCCGATGTTCACCCGGGAAGAGTTCGACATCTGGTGGGGTGACAGTGACGAGGACTTTGCCAGCGCCAGCATGGAAGGCGGCGATGTCATGCCGATCGGCAAGGGTGTCGTTTTGATCGGCATGGGTGAGCGCACAACACGTCAGGCAGTGCAACAGGTCGCTGAGCGTCTTTTTGAAAACAACGCAGCCGAACGTGTGATCGCCTGTGCCATGCCGAAAAGCCGGGCTGCGATGCACCTGGACACGGTGTTCTCCTGTCTCGACCACGACAAGGTGACGGCTTTCAAGGAAGTTGTCGACGAGATTACCTGCTTCAGTCTGCGACCGGGCGATGGGAACCAGGCTCTTGATGTACGAAGAGAAGAGGCGCACCTCTTCGACGTCTATCAGGAAGCGCTTGGCCTCAAGGATCTGCTTGTAATCGGAACTGGTGGCAATGACTTCCAGGCCGAACGAGAACAGTGGGACGATGGCAACAATGTCGTCGCACTCTCACCCGGAGTTGTTGTTGGATACGACCGGAACACGTCCACCAACACGCTGCTGCGCAAGGCCGGGATTGAAGTCATCACGATACATGGTGCCGAACTTGGCCGGGGCCGTGGCGGTGGCCACTGCATGACCTGCCCCATCCTTCGCGATCCCGCCTATTGAGCATGAAAATTCGCGGCAAATGCTGCGAGCCACTTAAATTGATTACAAGGGAGACTTCAAATGGCCTTCAATCTACGCGGTCGCAGTTACCTGAAAATCGCTGATTTTTCCCAACGCGAAATGCTCTACCTTCTTGATCTCGCAAGGGATCTGAAACGCGCCAAGTATTCTCACTCGGAACAGAAAGCTCTGGCCGACAAGAACATCTGCCTGATCTTTGAAAAGACGTCGACGCGCACCCGTTGCGCCTTTGAAGTCGCCGCCCACGACCAAGGTGCGCATATCACTTATCTGGATCCTTCCGGCTCCCAGATCGGCCATAAGGAATCCATGAAGGATACTGCCCGTGTTCTCGGCCGCATGTTTGATGCAATCGAGTTTCGCGGTGCCGGACAGGACATGGTCGAGGAGCTGTCCGCATTTGCGGGCGTTCCGGTCTATAACGGCCTGACCGATGACTGGCATCCAACCCAGATGCTGGCCGACATGTTGACCATGGTTGAGCACTCCGATAAGCCGCGCACCCAGATCGCCTACGCATTCTGCGGCGACGCGCACAACAACATGGGCAACTCGCTTTTGATGCTGGGCGCCATGATGGGCATGGATGTCCGCATGGTTGCCCCGAAAGAAAACCAGAACCATGACGATGTGGTGGAACTTGCCAGGGAACGCGCTGCAGAGACCGGTGCACGCATCACCATCACCGACGACATTGACGAAGGCGTCAGGGGTGTTGATTTCGTTCACACTGATGTCTGGGTGTCCATGGGAGAGCCTGCTGAGGTCTGGGAAAGCCGTATCAAGCTGTTGACGCCCTATCAGGTCAACATGGATCTGATGAAAAAGACCGGCAATCCGAACGTAAAGTTCATGCACTGCCTGCCTGCATTCCACAACACGGAAACAAA
>NZ_JAILWL010000448.1 GCF_025698965.1 Roseibium sp. | reverse complement strand
CAAGATTGAAGGTCTCGCGGGCGATCTGGATCGGAGAAAGGCCCATGACACCATCACGGCCAAGGCGATACCGCAAGTGGAGCATCTCTTCTTGCAGGTAGAATCGCGCGCCGCCAGAGGAATACGAAACTCGATATCTCAGGCGGTTGTTCTGCAATTTCTCGACGGCCACTGTACCCGGATCGATAGGGGTCAGGGCAGTCACCTGTCCTCGCTGATTGCGCTCAAGAACCGCAAAGGCGTTGCCCGTCACCATAAGCGACGCAATGAGCGTTTCGCGGGCTTCGAACGCGGTTAGTGTCGCATTCGACATGTCATGCAAAACGGCATAAAGCGGGTGTTCCGCAGCGCGCTCCCGCCCACCGTTTTCGGTTCTGCGGTAAAGGTTCAGCGGCATGGCAGCCAAGTTCTGGCTGACAATCGATATACAGGCGTGAGCAACAGCAATACCGCTTGCGCGGGCCGGATCCGTACAACCGCCGATTCCACCTCTCAGGCCAAACCATTCAGCCAGGTAAGGATCATCGGATTTGATGGTCGAGCGCTTCTCGCGCCCCAAGAGACGGTCGAAGAAACTCATCGGGAAATCTCCAATAGGCGGATAGCCCGGTTTGCGTACGCGTGAAAGTCAGAAGTCTGCTTCAATCGATTGCGAGCCTGAACGACGGTTCCGTCATATGCAGGCCAAGCCAAGACCACGCTGATTTCATGCAGTTCGACGGCACTCAATTCACGGCGGTCACCTTGCCGATTTTCTTCCGTCATCGTGAACCCGAAGGACATTCCGCCAAGATCACCACGTTCCGCCAGAGCCAGAACATCGCGCCCGGCGGTGGTGTCGGGGACGTCGAGATCGAAGGCCAACCCCCGACTGTCTTCTGAGAGCCGGAGTGTTCCCGAGCGCGTGCGTGCAAGCACGCGGCCCGGATCGTGATCGACAAGGGCAAGCACGTCCGCCCCGGAGCGCAGTGAATGAGTGAATGCACCTGGTGCGATGGTCTCAACGAAGCGGCCGCCGATGTCAGCGGCCTCGTTGAAGGTAGCTGCATAGCCTTCCAGGCGACGACCCTTGGTGCGAAGTTCTGCCATGTATCCACGTTTTTCGATTTGGGTCATACGCCTTGCTCCTGATAAGGGGCTATCAGGCGATCCACACCCAATGCGATTTCGCGAATTCGCACCTCACATGTTGCTTCACGGTTTTCGAAGAAATGCCCGATGAGAAGGTATTGGGCTTGTTCGACCGATGCAGGCAAAGGGTCCACGGTCATATCCACGCCGACAGCAGAAAGGTGGTCGCTCGCCGCCGAAATCAGCCGTTGGATCACATCGTCTTCATGGTCGTCGGTAAACCGCAGGTATGCTTTTGCGTCAGCGAGCGAGACCATCCTAAATCTCCGCGTACGCAAATGCTTCCGGATGGCGAACTGCGACATCGGCATCCAGGAAGGCATGGAGAAGGGCGCCACCGTTCGAAGCAACGTCCGGATGGTACGGGTTGATCAGGATATCGACCGCACTCCAATATCCGAGATAGAGTTCGCTCCACTGGCCATAGACCAGGGCAGATTTATCGCTTCCCGAACCGATATTGGTCGGCACCTGCGAAGAGACCTCAACACGTCCATTGTGGAACAGCTCGGCAAGCGAAAAGGTGTGCCCGTCACCGTCCTTCAGCTTGCGGACATCCTTCATCACGGTCGGGTTTGTCAGGAATGCCCCTGTGCCAGTGATGTCATCTAACTCCAACTCCGCAATCAGGTTTGCCGTCGTGTCCGAAAAGATGGATTCTGTGGTGACGGTCGTGACACCTGTGGTGTTAAGAACACCGAGCGGCTCCGGCGCAACACCGCTGCCATTGATTGCGGCCAGGTCGAGTGCCTGCGCGAGAAGGAAGCCGAGATCCTTACGCAGAACCGCTTCAATGGCTTCGTTGGACTGAAGCATCAGACGGCGCGAAAGCTGATATTCTCCCGACACTGTCTGTGGTGCCATAGAGACCTTTTCAAAGGTCGCGGCGGAACGTGTGGCATCACCATTTTCGGCAACCCAACCTGCGGATCCACTCGAAGCAAGGTTGGGGAGGTCAAGGGAGCCAGTGAGACCTCGAAGAACGGTAGCTCCAAGCGCTTCAACTTTGAGCGCAGGCCGGAAACGGTCGGCCATGGAAGCCAGATTCGTGGCCACTGTGTAGCCGCCGGCACCGTCTGTTCCGACGGTCTGATTACGTTTCTCGCTGCCCAGCAGGATTTCAGAAGGAACAGCAATGTGAATGCCGGACGCCCCCGAACGGCTCTCACGCCCGCGCTTGAGTTCCTGATCAATCTCCGCTTCGCGGCCCGCCAAACGTCCTGTCAACGCTCCGTTGATCGCAGCAGAGAGGGAGTAATTGAGCAACTCGCGGTCAAACTCACCGCCGCTGACGGTTTCACAGCGCTGGTCTTCACGCTCAAAGGCTGCCATGCGCTCTTCCCGCGCGATCTGGCGGTCGATGTCGGAAACCTCGTTTTCGAGCGCGGTAAAGCGTTCTTCGTCTTCAGTTTCCAGCTTGTCTTTGGCATGCAGGTTGCGCATTTCATCTACTTTAGCGGCGCGCTTTTCGCGCAATTCGATAAGCTTTTTCATGGGTAATTCTCCATCTAAGGGACATGCCGCCTCACGGCGGGGTTAAGGTCCATCTGGCCGGATTTACGGCTCTGGGATGTGCCGTCTCGCGACGGGAAATTGAAGTCTGCATAGGGCTCTTGGACGTATGTCGTTTTACGCAGAGGCCCGCGCCACGCAGAGCCCTTTTTCGTTATCGGTTGGCAGACGCAACCTCAGGAATCGACGCGGGAAACTGATCTCAATTGTCTTACCCACTGCTGGAATAGGCGTGCTCAATGACTTCTTGCGGGTGGTAACCAAGACTTGCTGTCACGCGGTCAAAAAGCTCATTCATATCGAGTATCACGAAGCCGATCGGACGACGCAACGCTGTACGGATTTCCAGAAGAGGGTCGGTTCCGGGCTGCCAAAATGCGACAAAGCTATGCTCTCCGCTCATACAAAGCAGAGTTTGTCCAAGCGCATCGTTGCTAATATTGAACGGCATTCCAGGATTCCTCTCGGGATGTTCCTTTGTTGCCGCAATGCCTGTGTGTGCGAATTTACGAGCGGTGGAAAACGCGACCTGCAAGTCAGAAACGCCACAATCGATGAGAGCCTTTGCCGTTGCGATTTCGATCAAGTTATAGAACGAGAAGCGGCGGTGGCGCCCGGGAGAACCGCCGCCCTCGATCACGCTGCCATCCTTCTGACCTACAATGACTTCTCGCTTCAGCCAGCTTTGGAGCGTTGCATTACTGATGCCAGCAGACTTGATCACCTGGCCACTTGCGAACTTGTCGTTAAAAATATTCATGTGTACTGCCTTTTTAAGTTGGCGTTTGTACACTTGTCTCATTTTGATCTCTAGTTGGCAAGCGCCAACTTGTTGTAGTGTGAGTTTTCAACACCCAGGTCTTGCGTTTGGTTTCAGGTCAGCTGGCCAAAATCTCAGAATCTGCCGCCATGAAATTTGTCGACCACGCGTACCCTACAGATGTCGTATCGAACTACCTCGAATAGTGCTGCTACATCGGAAGCATTCAAGGATGCTGGGTCACGGTCGGAGAAAAGCTCTTGCCTATGGTCCTGCCAGAAGTGATGAACACCCATTTCGGTTGAAATCCGGATCAGATCGAGAAAAGTCTCGGTTGAAACTTCAAGGATTGGTTTGCCGTTACGTTCCCAGCTTCCGGTATCAAAGTTACGGGTTAAGCCTATGTTCATGACACAGTCGTGTGTAATTTCTATGGGTCGTTTAAACGATACGGTTCCGTTAAAATCAGATGCGTCAATTAAGCTAGCTTGTGTCACGATCTGGTTCATTGGTTCTGTCTCCTGCTTCATGGACTTACCTAACTAATTGTAATTGTTTCCCCTTCTAATACGCTGAGGATGTTTTTGTTTTAGGGGTGGCATAGCGTTGCGTCTCAAAAAGAGATGCATAATATGCCATTCGCATCATAAAAATGAGTCTAAACGAATTGTCAATTAAAAGATGCTAAAAGCATTACAATAATTATCTGAAGAGGATCAAATGCAAAAGAGTCAGCTTCGTGCGGCTAGAGCAATGTTGGATTGGAGCCAGGAAGAGCTCTCAAAGCGGTCAGGGGTCTCCATTCCGACAATAAAGAGGTTAGAACCCGGTACAGGGGAGCTATCTGCGCGTCCGGAAACACTGAATAAGCTGATCCGTGCCCTCGAAGCTCACGGGATTGTTTTTTTGGAAAAACCGCGTGTTGGTTTGGAGCTTCAAGTCGCAACGGCTGTGGCGTCTGTCGTGCAAGGTCGAAGGTGCGTTCTGATACATACTTCTCCATATGAGCCAGCTATCGCAATTTTGCCCTCGGATGCTCTAAGAGAGGCTAAAGCTGTGAGAAAAGATGGAAATGAAGAGTGGGCGTCTAGCTTGGAACAGGCAGCGCACGAGGCGAAGAAATTGCCATTGAAAGATGATTCCTGACGTCCGATAACCTCTAGCTTATTGGACGTCAGACGGAATCCGCATCGTAGAAACGACAAGTGAAATTATGGGACCTGAAGAAGAAATATTCCAATACACATCCGTTGAAGACCCTCAGTGGGTTGATGCCTATCGAGATAAAGTTGTCTGCAAGGTAAAATTTGCTCATCGAAACGAAGCTGAAGACTTTGTAGCAACCCCGTTCGGTAGCATGCCACACGATAGCGAAATTTTCTTCAGATGTTTGGCGGGTGAGTTTGGCCCGATTACCTTCGCAAGCAAAGAACGGATCGACAAACTCTTCCGTCTAGATAGCGGTGTAGACAGCTTTGTAGTCGGTGATATTGCGTCTCCTTCGGATGACAAACAGCTCCAAACCTACATACAGAGATTTAACAGAGAAAATCGGAGCGGTTCTGAAACCGGGTGCGTAATTGCGCTTGGAAGTATCATTGACCATTTGCTCATACGACTTCTTGATGAGCGCGGTGTGAAGAAGCGAAACTTTTCGCAAAGAATAGACGCCACTCATGAGCTGAAAATTATCAGCGACGATGAAAAAGCTCAATTAACGCTCGTACGCGAAGTAAGAAACGCATTTGGGCACGAACATGCAGTGTCACTTCGCGATGCTTCTCTAAAAGCAAAGTGTGACGAACTATATACCACCGCCATAGGTGATGGCGCTTCATATTCCGAACGCTTGAAGTTTTCTTTTGCGTGTGCGGAGTTGATTGCGATTATTTCTTCGCGTCTTACAACATGAGCTCCGCTAGGCATGCGGGTAGTGTTTCAGGGTCGTGCCGACCAGCGATTTGAAGTGACATCGCGAGCGCAACCAGGCCGTCTATCCTGCCTGTTGCCTTGCTCTTATCGAGCTTCCGAGATCCAGCTGGATCACGAGTTATAACCGCATTTGCAGCGCAC
>NZ_JAILWL010000447.1 GCF_025698965.1 Roseibium sp. | reverse complement strand
CGGTCAAAAGTTTCAAAATGCGGGAAATCGTCGGAATGTCCTTACCAGTCGGTCCATCCTTCGGAAAACCGGACCCGTCAAATCCGCGTGCCGACAGATAAAGATGCTCGGACACTTTCTCCAGCTGAGGTATGTTTTTCAACAAGTCCCGCGTCTGTGCCGGGGCCCGGTCAAGAACATCTCTCTCCTGTTCCGTCAAGCTGCGCGCCGCGCGATAGCGCGCCAGGATCTGCTTCGGCAGTAAGGCTTCCCCCAAAGGCGACAGCATGACCGCCATTTCCAGCTCCCAGGTCGATTTCAATCCCAGTTGCCTTGCAAGTTTCAACGCCTGTTTGCGAACCGTACCTGTGCGCCGAAAGGCTTCGGGATGGAACAGGCCGAGCATATCGATCAACAGCTTGACCGACCCGGCAAGGGTGCGTTCCAACAGGGCGCGGTTCTTGGCCAACTGGCGGTGATGCGCCATGGCTGTTTCCAGGGCTGAACTCAACTCCGAAGACTGGCATGGCTTTTCCAGAAACATGAAGGCGTGACCTTCATTCAATGTCTGTTTGATTGCCTCGGCAGATGTCTCTCGGGTCAGCATCACGCGTGCTGCCTGGGGAACTATCATTTCCGCTGCCCGCAAAAACGCTGCTCCCCCTCGCCCCGGCAGATTGAAACAGGAAAAGATGATTGCGACGCCGTTGTTCTGCTTCAGAAAAGCAAGGGCTTCCTCCGAGGCGGAAAAGCAGACAAGCCTGTAATGTTCTCCAAAAAGGCGCTGAAAACCCGTCTGAACGTTTTCGTCCGGGTCCACGACAACAATCAGATCCGTGGTCTTGTCCATGCACGGCACCCTTTCCCGCAGAACAGTCGCCCAACGGGCGTTAGTTCCTGCCTGATCATGCCGGGATCTTCTCATGAGACGGATAACAAATGCTTGCATCAACAATCGCAGCTACGCCAACGTGCAATCCTTCTGACGCGAAGGAATTCTGTGGTGGTGTTTTGCAACCCGGCTGAACTATAAGGCGCCATGCTTGATGTCCTGATACTCGGTGCCGGTCCAGCCGGCTTGTTTGCCGCAGACCAATTGTCGTCGCAGGGTCACTCCGTCTTGATTGTGGACAGGATGCCGTCGCCTGCCCGGAAATTTTTGATGGCGGGGCGTGGTGGACTCAATCTCACGCACAGCGAAGACCTTGCCACTTTTGTTTCCCGGTACCGGAACGCGGAGGAATTTCTGACACTGATGATTCGGGATTATCCACCCGAAGCTCTAAGGGAGTGGTGCCACGATCTCGGCCAGGAAACTTTCGTCGGGTCCAGCGGCCGGGTGTTCCCCAAAACCATGAAAGCCTCTCCTCTGCTCCGCGCCTGGCTTCGGCGGCTGGAAGGCAACGGGGTTCAATTGCGCGCTCGCCATCGTTTCAGCGGGTTTTCGGACGACGGATTTGCCATCGTCGAACCTGACGGAGAGGCACGGCAGGTCTTGCCCGCACGCACCACCTTGCTTGCCCTGGGCGGCGCCAGCTGGCCAAAACTGGGCTCCGATGCCGATTGGGTCTCTTATCTGGAGAACCGGGATATCAAGGTGAACCGTTTTCAACCGTCCAATTGCGGCTTCAAGGTCAATTGGAGTTCCATATTGAAGGCGCGGGCAGCGGGGGCTCCCCTGAAACGGATCGCTGTCAAGTTCGGCGAAAAATCCGTTCCCGGAGAAGCGGTCATTTCCGAAGAGGGACTTGAAGGCGGAGCAATCTACGCCCTATCAGCGGACATCAGGGATGCGATCAATGCCAATGGATCTGCAGAGATCCGGATTGACTTGAGGCCGTCGTCAAGTATCGACGATCTGGTGCGGAAACTCGCACGTCCGCGCGGCAAGCAATCCTACGCGACATTTTTGAAAAAGGTGCTCAAGCTCAATCCGGCGGAACAAATACTGTTGAGGGAACCCGGACCTTTTCCAGACGAAATCTCGGAGCTTGCCGGTTTGATCAAGTCTATACCGATAAGATGCGTGGCGCCTTATTCGATCGACAGGGCGATTTCTTCCGCGGGAGGCATCTCGCTGGATGAGCTCGACTACCATCTCATGCTCAAGAAACTGCCCGGTATCTATGCAGCAGGAGAAATGCTGGACTGGGAAGCGCCAACCGGCGGATACCTCCTGCAAGCCTGTTTTGCCATGAGTTACAGAGCGGCCAACGGCATAGCGGCCATCTTGGAGAATAAAGAAAGAGGACCGGCAACATGACCATTCTCTATGTCGATGCCGATGCGTGTCCGGTGAAAAATGAGGCCATTCGCGTGGGGGAACGGCACAATGTGGCGATCAAATTTGTGTCCAACAGCTGGATGCGTTTACCCGAAGGCGACCTGATTGAGCGTGTGGTCGTTCCCGAAGGTCCGGACGAGGCGGACAACTGGATCGCGGAGCGGGCTCAAAAAGGGGATGTCGTCATCACAGCGGACGTTCCGCTTGCCTCCCGCTGTGTCAAGGCGGGGGCGCTTGTGATTGGTCCGACGGGCAAACCTTTCCGCGAGGAAGGAATAGGCATGCGGCTCGCCATGCGAGACCTGAACACGCATTTGCGCGAGATCGGTGAAATTCGAGAAGGTGGCCCAGCCTTTTCCAAAGCCGACAGGTCGAGGTTTCTAAACCAGCTTGAAACGACCATGCGTGCGGCTAAACGCATGTCCGAGACCTGAAAGACAAGCAAATCTCCCTGCAAGGCTGGGGAGGCTGCGCCTTGCAGGGAGTAGCCGGAGACCCCTTCACGGGTCGATTGCGGGCCGGCTTATTGGCAGAAGCGGTACTGGCCGGAATAGGCCAGAAAATAGCCCGTGTTCGGATTGAACGAACGATACCTGTTGCTGCAGTACTGATACCAGGCTGGTGTCCAGGGCGCCGGACGATAGGTAACGACCGGAGCCGGTGCAGGCTGATAGTAGACCGGCGGAGGCGGCGGTGCGACGTATCGCGGCCGCGACAGGGCTGAACCGAGGATTGCACCTGCTGCGAGACCGCTGGCAACACCAACGCCAACCTGCCAGCCTTCAGCGGCGTTGGCGGATTGTGTTTCGGTCGTCAATGCGGCACCGGCAACAAGGGCCAGCGCAACAGATGTATTAGCAAACTTCTTGAACATGTCAGTGTTCCTTCGTTTCTCGCGAGGTTCGGCCTCAGCTCATGAAAGGACATTAACGTTGTCGCATTTCAGGCTCTGTGACAGGGGTCACAAGGGGGCGTATTTTTGCCAATCAGTTTTTTTGCTCCGGCTCGAAGGGCGCATCGGGTGAACACTCCGCCGAAGTCATGTTGTTCCGACAGGTGGACAGTTTCGTCAGATAGGAGCGCAGGAAATCAGAACTGCTGGCATCATTGCCGACCTGCTCGTTAAGGCTTTTGGCTCTTTCGAACCAGGCGTCGGCTTGCTGGCGGTTTTCCGCAGCTGCAAAGGCATAAGCCAGAATAGCTGCAACGAACGGTTTTTCCGCATTCTCAACCCGGTCGATTTCGGCTTCAGCTTCGGCGGCGAAAAGATCCAGAAACTGTTCATCGGCCAGAAAGCTCTCGTTTTCGTACCAAAGAGCCTGCAGCAGCAGCAGAAACCCGGAACTTGAACCGGTCTGCCCCAGATACTCCTCAACCTTGTAAGCCCTCTGCCACGGATCCAGCTGACGAAGCCTGCCAAACTCTTCCGTTTCTACAAATTCAGACAGTTTTCCGACTTCTTCGGTGCTGAATTCCCGAAAAATCGGCAAATCATTGCCCGGACAGACAGGTAGCCGGGTGATGTAATCGCAGGTGGAAACTCTACGGAATGACATGCTCTGCCCGAAGTAGGAGCAGGACGGCGATTTGACGATTATGAACGTCTCTCCCCCGATCGGACACTTCTGTTCAACATGAACAGGCGTACCGGCCCTGGTCGGGCCAATCACAAAAAACGAGACGAAAACAAACATCAGATATCTGGACAAACCCACCTCCCACCGGTGTTCCTCGACAGGAGTTTTCAAAAGGGAATTGGCCAAAGCATGAAAAGAAGACGGCCATAGTGAGGTAATTCGGGTGCACAAATTTGGGTGACGTAAAAACGAAACCCAAATTTCACCAACTTTCAGTCTCAACGATCTTTCACTTGCCGCAGGGCAAAGACGCTCCTACATTATCGGGCATCGGCACGCGTTGTGCCGTACGGGACATGACGTAGACCCGGTGAGACTGACTTCGGTGGCTGCTCCATTAAGCGCTGCTCTGAATACCCAAGCTTTCCGTTTCTAATTGACTTCTCGTATACCCGCGCTGTTCCTGAAACGGGCATGCGCACCCAACTAACGGAAAGGTTTCTCCATGCGCGAGAACGGCACCATTAAGTTCTTCAACCACGACCGTGGTTTCGGCTTCATCACTCCGGAAAACGGCGGCAAGGACGTATTTGTCCATGTCACAGCATTCGAACAGGCCGGGATCGGAACGCCGGTTGAAGGCGCAAAAATTTCCTTCGTCGCTGAAGACGATCGCCGCGGACGCGGCAAGCAGGCAGCTCAACTCGAGCTTCTCTAAAGTTTGACGTTTTCACATTGCAGGCGACGGGCAACTGTCCAACAGCTGCATGTGATCAAACGCAAACGGGGCCAAACGGCCCCGTTTTTTTGTGTTCTGCAAATGATGTCGACCTAGTCAGAGCATGCAGTCGAGCAATTCGTTCTCGCCAATGACACCGACAATCGCACCGTCCTTTTGAACGACAACAGGATCCGAACTGGTTTTCTTCAGTTTGGCGACATCGCGGATGGGCGTATTGATCTCGCATGTCAGAGCACTTGCGAGTGACCCAGGCAAACTGCCTGGTGGCACCATGATATCGCGAGCCCTCAGAACATTGAGCGGGTTCATGTGACTGACGAAATCCGCCACATAGTCATCCGCCGGTTTCTTGACGATTTCCTGTGGTGTGCCAAGCTGGATCACCCGCCCGCCTTCCATGATCGCGATACGAGACCCGATTTTGGCGGCCTCATCGAGGTCGTGGCTGACAAAGATGATTGTGCGGTTCAGTTCTTTCTGAAGATCGAGCAGTTCATCCTGCAGCTTGTCGCGGATCAACGGGTCAAGCGCCGAAAACGGTTCATCCATCAGGAGGATCGGGGCATCAGTGGCAAATGCCCGGGCAAGACCGACGCGTTGCTGCATCCCACCTGAAAGCTCATGAACGAATTTTTCGCCCCAGCCGCTGAGCCCGACCAGTTTCAGCTGTTCCTCTACCTTGGCAGCACGTTCCTTCACCGGCATGCCCGCCAATTCAAGACCGAAGCCGACATTCTCGGCAACCGTGCGCCATGGCAGAAGACCGAATTGCTGGAACACCATCGCGATCCGGTGGCGGCGCAATTCGCGAAGATCGTTCTCAGAGCAGGTTTCCGGGTTCACATACTGTGTGCCGTCGTGAACCTGCACCTCTCCCCGGATCACCGGGTTGAGA
>NZ_JAILWL010000446.1 GCF_025698965.1 Roseibium sp. | reverse complement strand
GATCGTTCGGGGGGGCACCTCTTCCTCCCAAAAAGCGCTGTTTTTCAATCTGCGCCGATTGCGTGCCAAACTCTCCAGCAATCAGACACCACTGACCGATAGCGAACTTCATCAGAAAATCGCAGACGCGATCGGGGTGAAACAAGCCGACGTCGCCTTGATGAATGCCCGCCTTTCCGGGCCGGACACGTCCTTGAATGCACCGGTAACGGACAGCGAAGGCTCGAGTGCGGATCGACAGGACTTCCTTGTTTCCGACGCACCGCTGCCTGATGAGATCGTGACCGTGAACATCGATGCCGAACGGCGCCGTAAGTGGCTGACATCCGCGCTTGAAGTTCTCAGCGAAAGGGAACTCAAAATCGTGCGCGAACGCCGCCTGACCGAGGAAGGCGCTACCCTGGAGTCTCTCGGAGCAAAACTCGGGATCTCCAAGGAACGGGTGCGGCAGATCGAAAGCAGGGCGATGGAAAAACTCAAGTCTGCCTTGCTTGCAGCGCAGCCGGACAAGGCCGCCTATAGCACCTGAGCGACGCTTCTTGGGATACTAGCCCGATCAGCTATTGAAGCTCAGACAGAAATCCGGCGATCACTTTCACAATCTGCTTGTGAATGTCAGCGCGGTCGGTCCCTTGAGGATCGTCGCAGATCGGATCGTCCTGTTCCTCTTCAAGGATTGCGGCTCCCTGCTCGGTACACTCCCCCAAAAAGGTGAAATGGTTTGCCGGAGACAAGGAAACATGTGTGACGTTTTCCAGCTTGCCCGTCAGATTGCTGCCGTTTGAACCGACATCCGCTGCCTTCCAGAGGTTTTCTTCGCCAAGACTGATCAGCTGAATGGGCATCGTCACCGCGCTGAGACTTTCATCATTTACCGCATAGGTGAAGCCGGGGTCGATGGCGACAGCAGACCGGACACGCTGGTCCCGACCACTCGAGGCCAGTCCGTCAGCCATGCTGACGAGATCCACATCCCCTTTTGCAAAAAACACGCAATCAGGCGCGGCATCTCCAAAGCGCCCGCAATAGTCTGCATAGGTCTCAGGCTCAAAAGTTACACCTGCCATGGTCAAAGCTGTCGCACCTCCAAGTGAGAAACCTGCTGCAACGATCCGGTCCGGATCAATAAAACGGGAGAAATAGGGATCGCTCAAAAGATGGTCCAGCGCCGCGCTTAGATCACCTGCCCGCTCCGCCGGCTGCAAGGATCTTCTGGGCGAGGAATCGCCGGACATCGATCCTGGATGGTTGACGCCAACGACCATGATCCCTTGTTTGGCCAGTTCCGACGCCAACCACGACAGGGCATCCATGTTGCCACCGGACCCGTGGGAGAACAACACCACTGGGTACCGGCCGGATTTCACTCCGGCACCGACCAGGGCCTTTGTACCCTTGAAAACCGGCCCTTTGCCGATAAACCCTGCATAGGTCCGGGTTCCTGCGGGATACCATACGGAGCCCGACATCAGGGCCGGCCGATGAGCGGCTGAAACCGCGAACCGGTCATAACCGGCCAGTTCCTCACCATGGGCAAATGCAGCAGTTGTCGAAACGAATGAAAAGGCAACAAGAAGGTGCTTCATTTTCGGTCATCCTGATTGATTGGGATGGCCAATATTTTGATGAACCGGTGTCGAAACGCGTCCTAAAACCGGATAGAGGTCGCCTTGAACCGGTTTTTGTCCTATCGCAAGTGTCAGTCACGCTTTCATGATTGAGTTGGAAATGCTGGTTTTGCCTCTTCCCCTGATTGTCGCTCTTGTGCTGGGGTTCCTGTTTGCACAAACCATGATTGCCAGAAATCGGCCGGTATTGTTTTCAACGCTGCTGCTGGTATGCGCGTTTCAAAATCTGATTGTTGCTCTTGGACAATATTATGGTCTGACTCCCGCGCTGAAATTGCAACCGGTTCTGGCTGCATGCATTCCCCCAATTGCGTGGCTCGCTTTTGTTTCCGCTTCAGTCCGCCCGATCACGCTCACGAAGGATTGGGGCCATATACTTGGTCCTGCGTTTGTATTTTTCTGCGCCTTGTTTGCTCCGGTTACGCTGGATGCTGTGATCGTATTGATATTCTTCGGCTACGGCTGCGCATTGCTGATCAGCCTGCAGGCGCACCGGGACGCATTGCCGTTGGTAAATCTCGCAGCCGGGACAATACCGCACCGAATATGGACGGCCATCTCGATCGCGCTTTTGGTGTCTGCACTGACCGACATCATGATTGCTTATGCGTTTCAAACGGGAAGTCCGGACTGGGCTTTCAAGATCATCAGCGCCGGATCGGCGGCCGCACTGCTAGCGATCGGCATCTTGTGCCTTTCCCCGAACTTGCGAACAGGCGAACCTGAAAGAGCATGCACCTCATCCACCGACAGCAATTCCGCGCAACAGATTACCTCCAAAGCAGATACCGACCTGGTTGCACGCCTGGACGATTTACTGGAAACAAAGGCGCTCTTTCTGGATCCGGGTCTGACACTCAACAGACTGGCCCAAAGGCTTGGTGTGCCTGCAAAACAACTTTCCGCTGCCGTCAACAGGTCCACAGGTGAAAACATATCACGCTATATCAACGCTTACCGTATCCGGCACGCTTGCGGTTTGCTGGACCGGGGCACCAATGCCACCACTGCCATGCTGGAGAGCGGTTTCAACACCAAGTCGAACTTCAACCGGGAATTTGCGCGCTTAACTGGCAAGACGCCGAGTTCCTGGACGCAGGACGCGGTTTTGTCCACCTCGTCCCAGCCAGCCAGACTGTCTTCGCATCAGTCTCGTAACGACAGTTAATCCACCACCAGCTTGACCGCGGTTCCGGTCGGGATCGGCTTGCTGGGACTGAGATCGTTCAGGATCGAGAAGAACTCCAGTCGCCGAGACGGTTCGACGCCACTCATTCCGACTGCAAGCTTGCGCGGCGTGTCGCCGGGTTTGGTCTTGACCACCTTGATCCTGAGAGATCGCAGACGGGCACGCTCGGTCGGCGTCAGCTGTTTGAAACTGTCGATCGTCTGACGAAAATCCCTGTCAAATGTGTCATTGGGTGACCGGCTGGCGAAAATGAACCTGTAGCCGGTGCGCCCTATGCGCACGACAGCGATCCGGAACGACCACCCTTGTGTGATAGCGGCACCGGTGACACCCGGAAGACCGTTGATCGTCGTATCGCGGACACTCTCCGGCAGCAGACCGTTGATCCAACCGGATTTCATGTACTCAACGAGGCTGGAATAATTGCTGACATCGGCGCCGTCGAACCGGATTGCCGTTCCCGATCCGTTGCTCGCCAGAACCGCTTCGGGTGTGTTTTCAAGGATGTATCCGGAAGGCACGGAAAATCCGATACCCAGTGCCTTGTGCAGGAACGAGCGGCCGCGAACGAAACCTTCGAGCGGATCATCGCCGAACAGCATGCCGTTGATCTGGCTAAGATACCGGTCGCGGTCGCGTTCTCCGATCCCTGGAGCCCCTATCTGGCGGGCCGAGCGAACCGCAATTTGCAGCCGTTCCGGTGTCGAGGGGTGTGACGACAGGAAATCAGGCGCGGAAGAAGACGCCTTGTCGGCAGACTGGTAACGCGCAAACGCGGCCATGGACCTCAGGAACCTGGCAGCCGCGTAAGGATCAAAGCCGGCATTCGCCAGCGTTCTGACACCAATTGCATCGGCTTCCAGTTCCTGAACCTGACTGAATCTGGCAAACGATAGCTGCGAAGAAACAAGGGCCTTTCGCGCTTCTTCCGAATCCTGCACGACATCGGTCAGGATCTTGTTCGCAAGCTGTTTGGCTTCGGCGCGCTGCGCCCGCTTGATCGCATGATTTGCCGTCACATGCGCCATTTCATGGGCCAGCACTGCTGCGACTTCCGATGTGTCATTGGCAAGAGCCAAAAGACCCCGCGTGACATAGAGATATCCGCCCGGCAGCGCAAAGGCATTGATCGCAGGCGAGTTCAAGATGGTGATCTTGTAACTTTGTGACGGGTCGTCCGATGCCGCAACCAGGCGGCCGACAACGCTTGCAACTGCTCGTTCTGCCCCCGGATCCTTGTAGACACCACCATAGGTCGCCACAACCCGTGGATGTTCCCGGGCACCGATATCCGTCGCAAGATTTGGCCGCAACGTTCCCGGCGCCACCGTTCCAACGCTGGTGCCGTCCCCGAGCAATTGACAGGCAGCAACGAGAAGGCACAATCCGCCAATGGCAACACAGCGCAACCACCCGCGGGCTCGCCCGTAGCGTTGTTGTTCCTGTATTCGAAGCATCGAGATGCCCCGGAATTTAGTCGCTGTTTTGGCCGCCACGCGCTGCCCTTTTGTTCTCAAGTACTACCAGTTGCTCCGGATGCCGAAGTGTCACAAGCGGGCCATCCCGCATTTGTACAACACCCCGAACCTCGACCGTTTTGCCCTTCAAATCCTCAATGCGCCACCCTGAACGGCCGAGAGTGGCATCAAAACTGTCCTCGTCGGCAGATTTCCAGGTGACCGTAAAATCAGTTTTCCAGAAATTTCCAAAATTCAGATAGCGGGTACTGCGGGTTTTTCCAAGTGAAACAATACGCCCGCGCGCAATTACATATCTGCCCGTGAGGCCGCCAAACTCTTTAACCCGCCAGGTTTCCCTGAAAGGCGCGTTCTCCGGATCCTTCCAAATACCCAATTCTTGAGACCGGGCCGAACGTTCCACGCCGCGCAAGAGGTCCGCGCAGACCCCATCGGCAAGTTTGGGAGCAAAAAGTGCCTCGCCCCTCTCCAGTTGGATCGCTTGAAACAGATATCGGGTGTCATCACGATACTCAATGATCCATGCGGGAACCAGTCCCCACCGATTGACAGGCCCGGCAGGTATGGCTTCAAACCGACCCAAATCAGTCGAAACGCCGGTATATTCAAGGTGACCAGCTTGGGCCGCCGTCAGCGCTCCAGATCGAATGTCCACCGGCAGAAAACGTCGGCCCGACACATCGACAAACACTCCATCCGGGGTCCGGTCAATGAGCGAAACGGCATCGATGTCTTGAGGCACACAGGCAACAACAACGTCTTGCGCCGAGATCACCCCACCACCTGCGGCTGCAGAACCACCAAGCAAAGCCGTCCAGCAAATCTGCAAAAACACGCCGCGGGCCGGTCGCGGGCAGAAACGCCTTATCCAGCCAAGCAAATTCTGGCATTGCCAGAGCCTTTTGAACACCTGCTGCCCTCTCAGCCCGTTCTGTTCAAACGCTCTCTCTCGGAATCGATTTCAGTCAGAGAACACAAGCCTCTCCGACACCGGTTCACAAAAGATCTTTCCATCCTTGAGGAGAAAGCGGTCACGATGGAGTCTCTTGCTAAGCAGCGAATAAGGCAAGTCCAAGACCAATCCCCCTGGTCCGACCGCATCATTCCTGCTTCGAACACTCACCGGCCTTATTTCACACTAATCCCCACCCGCAATTTCGGGATCATTGAAGAAGGCTCGCAAAGGCCGCCAATTCATGCTAATCGACCGCTTACAGG
>NZ_JAILWL010000445.1 GCF_025698965.1 Roseibium sp. | reverse complement strand
AGTCCGTTCATCCGTGTCGGTTATTCCAACTGATCTGCAATTGCGTCAAGCCCGGCCTGAGCACATTTGGCTTCATTCTCTCCACCACCGCCACCCGCGACGCCAATCCCGCCGAGCAACTGGCCGGATTTCGAGCGGATCGGCAAACCACCTCCAAGTGGCACTACCCCGGGTATCGTTCTCAGACCCCACGGCTCACCGCTTTCGGCGACCTTATCCAGCTCCAATGTCGACAGATTGAATGTCGCGGCTGTCCAGGCCTTGCGCCGTGCGGTGTCAGCCACATGCGCTCCACCCAGATTGCTGCGCAAGGTCACCTGTTCCAAGCCAAACCTGTCGACAACAGATGCACCGACCTGATGTCCTGCTTCGTTGCAGACCACCAGCGCACGCAATGCAGCTTTCATGGCGACCTGAAGATCAAGCACCTCGACCGTGTGCGTTGCGTTGGACTGTGAATTGGCGGAGCCGGCAGAAAGGAAAACAGTTATCAAAATCAGGACACGGAGCATTCCGTTACCTCCAAAACAAAAGCCGCCGGAAATCGGCGGCTTTCATCATGCACTGTGGCAACGCTCAATCAATGCTCAACGTTGCGCCAAAGCTTCTTCTTGGTGAAATACAGCAGCGCTGCGAAGAAGATCAGAAAGACCATAACGCGGAAACCGATCTTTTTACGCTCTTCAAGATGAGGCTCGGCGGCCCACATCATGAACGCAGAAACGTCCTTCGCATACTGGTCGACCGTCATCAGCGTACCGTCGGTATATTCAACGGCGTCGTCGTAAAGCGGCGGAGCCATGGAGATGAATTTACCTGCCAGGAAGGAGTGGTTGTAGTACTGGCCGGCAGGAACCTCGATGCCTTCCGGATCTTCCTCGTAGCCGGTCAGCAGCGAGTAGATGTAATCCGGGCCGGTTTCCTGATACTGCGTGAAAATGTCGAAGACGAACCACGGGAAGCCGCGCTCGGCAGCACGTGCCTTGGCCAGCAGCGAGAAGTCCGGCGGGTAAGCACCGCCATTTGCTGCGCGAGCGGCCTGCTCGTTCGGAAACGGAGAGGGAAACCGGTCGGCCAGGATAGCCGGGCGGTCATACATTTCGCCATCGTCGTTCGGACCGTCCACAACGGTGTAGTCCGAAGCGATCTGCTTGGCGGCGTCTTCGCTGAAGCTCGGCCCGCCATTATCCGCCAGGTTGCGGAAAGCGACCTGACGCAGACCATGACAAGCCTGACAAACTTCCTGGTATACCTTGAAGCCGCGTTGCAGCTGTGCCCGATCGAACACGCCGAACGGACCGGCGAACGACCATTGTTGGCGGTCGATATGAACTTCGCCGCCGGCGGAGAGCGCCGGGGTCGCGATGGCAATTGCTGCCACCGCTGCGAAGGAACGAACCATTTTGATCATGGTGCTCATTGTCTCAAATAACTCCTGATCCGGTTCGCGTTAATTCGTTTCCGATGCGGCAACCGCAGCAGCCGGTTTACCGGATCCACCTTTTAGCACCGCTTCGGATATCGATGCAGGCAGCGGACGGGGTTTTTCCAGGAAACCGAGCAACGGCAGGATCACCAGGAAATGTGCGAAATAGTAGACAGTGCAGATCTGAGCGATGAGAACGTAAGGCGGCTCAGCCGGCTTTGCTCCGAGATAGCCCAAGATTATGCAGTCCAGCACAAAGATCCAGAAGAACTGCTTGAACAGCGGACGATAGGCACCGGAACGGACCTTGGATGTATCCAGCCAGGGCAGTACGAACAGGATCGCAATCGCACCAAACATGGCAACAACGCCGCCAAGCTTGTCCGGCACTGCACGCAGGATCGCGTAGAACGGCAGGAAGTACCACTCCGGAACAATGTGAGCCGGTGTCACCAGCGGGTTTGCTTCGATGTAGTTGTCCGGATGCCCCATGTAGTTCGGCAGATAGAATGCGAACCAGGCAAACAGGATCATGAACACAATAATCGCGAACAGGTCCTTGACCGTGTAGTACGGGTGGAACGGGATCGTGTCCTGCTTCGTCTTCGGCTGAACACCGGACGGGTTGTTGTTGCCTGTCGTGTGGAACGCCCAGACGTGCAGGATGACCACGCCGAAGATCATGAACGGCAGAAGGTAATGCAGAGAGAAGAACCGGTTCAGTGTCGGATTGTCGACAGCAAACCCACCCCATAGCCACGTTCTGATTTCCTCACCGACCAGCGGAATGGCGGAAAACAGGTTGGTGATAACCGTCGCACCCCAGAAGGACATCTGCCCCCATGGCAGCACGTAGCCCATGAACGCGGTTCCCATCATGATCAGGAAGATGATCACGCCCAGGATCCAGGAGATCTCGCGCGGCGCCTTGTAGGAGCCATAGTAGAGACCGCGGAAAATGTGAATGTAGACGGCGATGAAGAACATCGATGCGCCGTTTGCGTGCAGATAACGCAGCATCCAGCCGAAATTCACGTCGCGCATGATGTGTTCGACACTGTCGAATGCCAGCCCCGTGTTCGGCGTGTAATGCATCGCCAGAACGATGCCTGTAATGAGCTGTGCGATCAGTACGAAAAACAGGATACCGCCGAAGGTCCACCAGTAATTGAGGTTTTTCGGGGTTGGGAAATCAACGAAAGAACCGCGAACGAGCGAAATAACCGGCAGGCGGCTTTCAAGCCACTTTGCCCCCGCGCTCTGCGGTACGTAGTTCGAATGTCCAGCCATGGCTGTCTCCTAAAAATTCTTGCCGTTAGCCGATCTTGATCGTCGAGTCGCTGACGAACTCGAGCGGCGGAATCAGCAAATTCTCGGGAGCCGGGCCCTTGCGGATACGGCCGGCAGTGTCATAGTGAGAGCCGTGACACGGGCAGAACCAGCCTCCAAAGTCGCCGGCGTCGCCCAATGGCACGCAGCCAAGGTGGGTACAGATACCAACCTGAACGAGCCAGTTTTCCTTGCCTTCAACACCACGGTTCGGATCCGTTGCTTCGGCATCCGTCGGTAGGTTGGCGTTTCGCGCCAGCTTGTCCGGCAGATCGGCAATCGGAACGACCTTGGCCTCTTCCACTTCCGTTTCAGTACGGTTGCGGATGAAGACCGGTTTCCCGCGCCATTTGACTGTAATTGACTGCCCCTCTTCCACGGCAGACACATCGACCTCGATGGAAGCCAGAGCCAATGCTGAAGCATCCGGGTTCATCTGGTCGATGAACGGCCATGCCAGCGCGCCAGCGCCCACAACGCCCGCGGCGCCGGTCGCAATATAGAGGAAATCGCGGCGGGTCGGTTCCGCCTGATCCGTATGTGCCAAGGTCGCGTCCTCTCGAAACCTGTTCTACCTGTACCGAAAGCCCGATCACGTCCGAAGACCTTCCTGTGCCAGGAAGAAGATCGGAGTCATGCCGGGCTCGCGGGGACCGGGTACGGCGAAAAGCTCGCACCGGTCAAGCGGCTTGTCTTTTTGCACCCTTCGAAACGCTTGTCCAGATCAACAAACGCGTCAAAACGTCTATGTTGCAGCCAAAACCGCCCTTGCGCCGTTTTTCTGCCCCTTTTTTGGGAAAAAGCGCAAGACCGGAGTCGTCAAAACCCCGGTCTCACCATTTACTTCTGTGAATTATGCCGCCTGAACCGGTGCCAGGAAGCCACCGGACTGGCGTTGCCAAAGCTGGGCATAGAGGCCGTTTTTCTCCAAAAGCTCCTGATGGGAGCCTTCTTCGATGATTCGGCCTTTGTCCATGACGATCAACCGGTCCATGGCTGCGATGGTCGACAGACGGTGCGCAATCGCGATTACGGTCTTGCCTGTCATCAGATCGAACAGGCTTTCCTGAATGGCAAGTTCAACCTCCGAATCCAGCGCAGATGTCGCTTCATCCAGAGCCAGGATCGGAGCGTCCTTCAGGAGAACCCTGGCAATGGCGATACGCTGACGCTGCCCACCGGACAGTTTCACTCCCCGCTCCCCGACATGAGCGTCTAGGGCCGTTCTGCCTTCCATATCGGCAAGACCTTCGACAAACTCTGTCGCATGAGCTTTTTTCAGGGCAGCCTCCACATCCTCGCGGGTCGCCTCCGGCTTGCCATAGGCGACATTCTCGAAGATCGAGCGATGCAACAGGGAAGTGTCCTGCGTGACCACACCGACATTTGCCCGAATATCATCCTGACGCACCTGGGAGATATCCTGCCCGTCGACCAGAACGCGGCCACCTTCAAGGTCATAGAAGCGCAGCAGCAGATTGACGAGCGTAGACTTGCCGGCACCTGAACGGCCGATCAGACCAATCTTTTCACCTGGCTTGATCGTCAGACTGAGATCCTCGATGACACCGGCTTCCTTGCCATAGTGGAACCGGATGTTCTCGAAACGGATTTCACCCGCATTGACTGTAAGGGCCTTGGCCTGGGGCACATCCATCACTTCCCGTTCTCTGGAAATGGTGGTGATCCCGTCCTGTACGGTTCCGATATTCTCGAACAGACCAGCGAGCTCCCAAAGGATCCAGTGAGACATCCCCTGCAATCGCAGCACGAAGGCAACGGCAATGGTGACCTCGCCAATCGTGACCGTTCCAGCCTGCCAGAGCACGATCGCCAGACCGCCGATGGACGTGAGCAGCACCATGTTGATGAACACCAGCACGATATTGAGCCCGGTCACCAACCGCATCTGATGGAACACGGTTTTCAGGAACCCGTTCATCGAGCCTTTGGCATAGGCCTCTTCCCGGTCCGCGTGAGAAAACAGCTTCACGGTCGTAATGTTGGTGTAGGCATCAACCACGTGACCGGTCATCAGCGAGCGGGCATCGGCCTGTTCTTTCGAGACATCACGCAACTTCGGAACGAAGACGCGAATAGTCACCAGATAGGCGACAATCCAGATCAGGAACGGCAGGCTGAGCCAGAAATTGGCATCGGCGACAACTATGACCGCCGCCACGAAATAAACCGCGACATAGACCATGATGTCGGCGATACGGGAGACGACCTCCCGCACACCAAGTGCTGTCTGCATCAGCTTGGTCGCGATCCGCCCGGCAAAGTCGTTCTGGTAGAACGACACGCTTTGCCGAAGCAGATAGCGATGCACCCGCCAGCGGATGGACATCGGATAGGTGCCCATCAATCCCTGATGAAAGAAGAGCTGCCAGATCACTTCCAGTACCGGTCTCAAAACCAGAAGAACAACCAGCATGAAAAGTAGCATTGGCCAGTTCTCGTTCAGGAACGTGGTCGGATCCGACTTTTCAAGCCAGGTCACCAGGTCGCCCAGGAACGTGAAGATGTAGACCTCAGCCAGGGCGACCAGCGTGCCGAAAAACGACACGCAGGCCAGGATCGGCCAAACAGGCTTGGTGTAATACCAGCAGAAGGACCAGAAGCCCTTCGGCGGTACATCAAGTTCAGTGTTTTCGAACGGATCTACGAGTTTTTCGAACCGATCAAACATGCTTACCTCTCAGGCCCACTCATTCGCAGAACAGCAAGATGCGTCAACGCACCTTCGTCGCTACGCGATTGAGATCTGGGG
>NZ_JAILWL010000444.1 GCF_025698965.1 Roseibium sp. | reverse complement strand
CTTTGAGCGTTGCCTTGAAACCTTCAAGGCGATCCCGGCCCGGCTTGTGCGTCAGCAAACCCGTCACATGGCCGATATTTGTGTGACCGCACGCCAGAAGATGGGAGATTGCCAATTCCGCACCGAGGAAGTTGTCGACCACGGCGATCGGAACCGCCGGATCGTCACTCCATTCCCCAGCAGTCACGATCGGTGGCAATTTGGGGTTGGCTGCACGAATATCGGAAATCGAAAAATGCCCGTCCAGGATCACGATGCCGTCGCAATTGTTCTTGCTGAAATAATCACTGAGCCTTGAGCGTGACATGGACGGTTTGCGCGTATCGGCAATCAGAACCTTCAGGTTCCTGTCCGCGCAGACGGTCTCGATCCCTTGCAGGATGTTGGAAAAATGCGAGTTCCCGATATCGGGAACGAGAGCCACGATCGTGCCGGTATCCTGTCGCCGCAAGTTGCGCGCGGCATGATTGAGAACATAGCCGGTTTCCTCGACCGCCCTGGCAACCTTGTCGCGGGTCTTGACCGAAACCCTTTCAGGTGTCGACAGCGCCCGGCTGACGGTCGCCGTCGATACTTTTGCTGCCCGCGCAACATCCTGAACGGTTGGATTTGGTTTGTTAAAGTCCAACTTGGTCATTCTTTGCTGATTAGCCGATAACGGTCTGTCACTGCCGCCTATTCTTCAAACATCACACCGGAAAAGCAATCTTCACTGTCGACGCAAACGGCCAAACTGATGTTTGCAGGGCTATAACATAGTCTCGTCCTCCTGACTTCAAAAGGAACATCCCATGTCCGAAACACCGAAGATGGATCTCACAAGCGCCAGTCCGCCCGCGAATTTCTCACCGGAACGGCAAGCCCTCTGGTGGCTGAAAAAGGGAAATCTCAGCCTCGGGCCGGAATGGCAGAAGGCCCACGAAATCTGCCAGAGCTTTGAAGGCGAGAAAACCCATGACTGGATCCACGCGCTCTGCCACCTGATCGAAAGGGATTACGGCAACGCCGCCTACTGGTTCCGTCGCGCGGGCAAGCCCTCAAATACAAGGGATGCCGAAAAGGTCTGGCAGGAGATCGCGGAAACGGCCTAGTTGTTCTGACACTGTTTTTAGGTCTGCCCCACTATGCATGCCGACCCGAATACCCGCCGTATTCCCCCTTCGGCAGCACCAGGTCATGCAAGGCAGCGAAGCGGGTGAGAAGTAGCGCTGCATACTCGGCAGGGCGATTGCGGACAGGCTGGTCCAAGTGATTTGACTTCGAAAGCGTCATACACAATGGCGGCTTCAAGTCCGGCACAATGGAAGTTTCAAGTCTGGTGCTGCTGAACACTCTCCTTATTGCAATCTAAAGTTTGAATACAACCAAACATACCCATAAGAAGCAGAATACTTTGATAGGAATAAAATAAAAGAATTGATAAACTTTAATCTCCCTCTACGTAATCAAAATTAGAATAATTCAATTATTTCGAAACTAGATCAAAAACAAAAAGAAATATTTTCTTAGTTATTTTGGCACCTTGCGTTTTTTCGCCGCAATGATTTGTTCATGATTGCGCTTCAGCTCGCGGAGAGGCAAGTACCGGAGATGAAGCATGTCGACTTTTTCTACTGAATCCAACACTCTTGATCTTGATCTGCGCAGCCGCTGGGGGTCGGGTCTGGTCGCAGATCTCAGCCTGTCGCCAACACAATCGCTGAACGGGTGGACCGTTACCTTCGACTATCCCGGTGAAATCGTGAACATCTGGAACGCCCGGATCGTGTCAAGGGTCGGGGACCGCTATGTGGTCGAGGCGATGGGTTACAATGCAAACGTGGCCGCAGGTGGAACCGTGTCCTTTGGGTTTCAGGGCAGCGGAAGCGTTCACGAAATTACCCCGGTCGCTCTTGTGGGGGAACCGCTCGACACACCGAGCGACCCCACGCCACTCCCGGTTGTCTCTGTCACTGACGTCACATCGTCGGAAGCAGATGGAGAGATCAGCTTCGATCTTCAGCTCTCCGAACCGTCAACCACGGACATCACGATCACCTATCAGACCGTTTCCGGCACGGCCACCGATGGCAGTGACTATACGGGCGCAAGCACGCAGATCGTGATCCCTGCCGGGCAAACGACGGCCACGATCACACTGCCCCTGACCGACGATATGACCCAGGAGGGTACGGAATCCTTTACGCTGGAGCTCCTCACCGCGGACGGCGCCGAAATCGGCGACGGCACCGCGACCGGAACAATCCTTGACAATGACACCGATACTCCGCCGACGGATCCTCCAGTGTTGAGCATCAGTGACGCGAGCGTTGTGGAGGGCGACCCCGACGCAGGGTCCGTGGCAACGGGTCAGCTCATCGCGGACGGCCCGCTCTCGACTGCCGGGAACCAGATCATCGACAGCAATGGTGACGCCGTTCAAATTCGCGCAGTGAACTGGTTCGGCGCAGAAAACGACGTGCGTGCGCCCCACGGGCTCTGGCAGCGCCCCATGACAGAGATGATGGATCAGATGGTCGACGAGGGCTTCAACGCGATCCGCCTGCCATTTTCGGTTCAAAACATCCTGGAAAACCAGGTCGCGACCTCGGTGGGAGGCGATCCGAGCCTTGCCGGGCTCACCACGCTCGAAATCTTTGACCGGATAATCGATTATGCCGAGGAAATCGGAATCAAGATCATCCTCGATGCGCACAGAGTCACTCAGGGCAATGGAGCCGAAGGGATCTGGTATTCCGGTGCTTATGACGAGACAGACTGGATCTCAGCCTGGGAAACTCTTGCGACCCGGTACGGAGACTCGACCGCCGTCATCGGTGCCGATCTTCTCAACGAACCGCATCTTGGCACCTGGGGCACGGGTGAGCGCAACGATTGGGCGGCGGCCGCTGAACAGGCAGGCAACGCCGTCCTCGACGTGGCACCAGACTGGCTGATTCTGGTGGAAGGGATCGGCAACTACGATGGCGACAATTATTGGTGGGGAGGTCAGCTTCAGGGCGTACGGGACCGCCCCGTGGAATTGGCGGTCGACAACAAACTCGTCTATTCACCGCATGACTACCCCGCCTCGATTTACCAGCAACCTTGGTTCACCGACGGCTCGGACCTCTACGAAGTTTTCCGTGAGAACTGGGGTTTCATCTATGAAGAAGGTATTGCACCCATTCTCTTGGGTGAATTTGGTTCCCGATTGGAAAACGCCCAGGACCTTGTGTGGGCAGAAGCCATCACCAACTATCTATCAGGCGATTTTGACGGCGACGGGGTCAACGATCTCAACGCGGGCGAGGTTGGACCGAGTTTCGCATGGTGGTCCTGGAACCCCAATTCCGGCGACACCGGCGGTTATGTGTTGGATGATTGGACGACGGTTCGCCAAAATGCCGCTGTTCTGCTGGATCCGCTGCTCGACCCCAATTCTGAGACGGATGATGGCACGGGAAGCGCCACGACATTGCTCATTTTCGATGTGTCTCTTGATGCACCTGCAACCGAGGCACTCAGTTTTGCCTACGAAACGCGCGATGGCACCGCAATCGCGGGCGAAGATTATGTCGCCGCAAGTGGGACAGTTGAATTCACCGTTGGTCAACAAACAGCGCAGATAACCGTCGAAGTCATCGCCGACACCGTGGAAGAGGCTGACGAGACGCTGACGCTGGTCATCACTGACCCGGATGGGACCGAGATTGTTGCCACCGGCACCATCTACGACGATGATGTTGAAGATACCGGCGATGACGGCACCGGCGGCGATGGTACAGGCGACGACGACACGGGAGACACCGGCGGCTCCGGGCCGTTTGTCGGCGGCGGGACAACGTATTATGTCGGCCAGACCTCGGTCGTGACCGGGTTCGATCCGACAACCGATGTGCTCGATCTGGGCTCGGATTCGATCCACAACCAGATCCCGGTCGATACGCCCGCAGGCTTCATGATGCTGCACATGTTCGACAGCAGCAAATCCCTGTTGCTGGAGGGCGTCAGTCTCGCCGATCTTCATCCTGAGAACTTCGCGCCGATCTCCGACGCCCATCTGCAACAGGACCTCAGCGCGGTCCTGGCCTATGAGAACGGCACCGGTCTGGTGCGGGACAACACGGTCTACATTCGCTCGCACGAAGAGGGGCTGGTTGAGACCGTCGACTTCAACCCGGCGACAGACAAGATCAGCTTCTTCTACCTCTCTGTGCGCGGTGACGGTCAGCTCAACTTCGCCGTCGAAGACACAGCCGAGGGCGCGCGCTTCTACAACCCGCTGACGGGACAGAGCCTTACCCTTCGCGACGTGTCCTTCTCGGAGCTCGACAGTTCCCATTTCGAGTGGCGCGCCAACCAGCTTGAAGATGGCATCGCCGGAAGGATGGGACTGGATGCTATGATCGACGGCTTCACCTATGTCAGCGAGAACGTCTTCACCGGCAAGAGTGTTGAGATGGCCGGTGGTGTCGACCGCGCCCCTTATCACAGCGTGCAGGGCTATGAGGACTATACCGGCACGCCGATCGGAGGCGGTTCGGATGATGATGGGACCGGAGACGATGATACGGGCGACGACGGCACCGGCGACGATGGATCGGATGACGGCACCGGGGACACTGGCGACACGGGAGATGGGGATGGTTCCGATGCCCTTGATGCGGCGCTAGTCGTCTCAAACGATTGGGGCTCTGGTGCTACGGTGCTTCTGGAGATCTCCAATGTCGATACCTTTGATTTCAACGGGGGGTGGACGGTTGAAGTCGACCTGGATCCTTCACTCATCAGCGGCAGCTGGAACAGCGACTGGAGCGCGAATGCTGATCATAGCGGGATTATTGTGTCGGATGTCGGCTGGAATGCTGATATCGCAGCGGGCCAAGCCATAGACGTCGGCTTCCAGCTCAATCAAGGCGGGCTTGACGAATTTGTGCTGAACCAGGATGCCGACTTTAGATTCATTTAGCATCGAATGACACCAACACAGTGACCAAGTCTGCATCGCCGACGGTTTCCGATGACCTCTCATCTCGTCGAAACTCCTCGGCGGTGCAGTTCCTTCAATCTTGTCCGGTGGGCCACGTAAGTAGCAAACACGTGCCGCGTTTCGTGGTGTCAGTCAGTGCGGACCAATGGTCCCAAGTTCGCGCTTGAAGCGAAGGTCCGAGGTCCATCCTTCACGGCTGGTTCCTTCTGCGGATCATCACTAACGGCAGCTTTCGGGATCCGTTTGATAGCTGACATACGCTCTTTTCGAGGGCTCAAGGCGGTCGCAAATCAAAACAGTATCAGTTTCCCTCTCCCCTTTCGGATTATACCTCTGCTGTTCAGTCTCACCGCGTTTTGATCTAATCTCCCCCACATGGAGGAGACACAGCATTTGAAAGCGCAGCTTGATTTGATGCAGGCGGCACTGGATCACATCAATCAGGGCTTTACCGTGTTCGACAGCGACCTGAGACTGGTCGCGTGGAACCGCGGCCTGTCGGACATGCTCGACATGCCGGAGGAAATCATCAAGCGCGGTTCGCATCTGGAAGCCTTT
>NZ_JAILWL010000443.1 GCF_025698965.1 Roseibium sp. | reverse complement strand
CCATGACGTCCAGATGGATCCAGTCGGCACCGGCCTTCACCACATCGCGGACCTCCTGGCCGAGTTTGGAAAAGTCAGAGGCGAGGATGGAAGGAGCGATTATGATGTCGCGCGGCATGTCTGTCTCCCGGACTGGTCAATGCGAACCGAGCTCGATCCGCTTAGCCTAGATGCTGCCGCGCTAACACTTCTGAACTTTGAGGGCAAGATGCAGGCATGCCTCTCAATCGGTTTAGAGGGTCAAAGTCGTCCCGTTATCGCCAGATATCTGCGGTCCGATCCCTCGAAACCAAAGCTTTCCATCTGGACCAGGATGGCAAACACGGGCGGTGCTTGTTCCGGGAAATGGGTGACGATGCGCTCGATACGGTAGGCATGCGGGCAAATGCGGCTGTCGGGTACCGACTTGTCCTCGTGGAGAGTCCGGGCGATCCCCTGATATTTCATGGTCAGCCGGAAGCCCTTGGTCTCAGTTCCGTAATTGGCGCATTCGCTGGAAGACATCGGATATTCATCCAGTGTCAACTCAAGGGGCTTGTCTTCGAATGGATAGGTGTTGGTTGGCGCGACGATCATCTTGTGGGGATCGGAAGTGAGTTCCGTGCGCGGATTGAACCCGACCGTCTTTCCCTTGCCTGCTATCTTCCTGCTCTGCAGGAGAGGTTGCGCGGTCGCTCTGTTCTTGGCGCGGGTTTCACTCAAGAAGGTGTCTCCGTCATAGACGTCCCTGTCGTTGATGTCGTCGCGACGGCGGAATGGCGAGGGTTTCACCCAACTGTCGCCAATCACGTCGAGAACGAAAATTTCAGAGTATGGAAATCCGGAGCCGTCCTGGATGCCATATTGCTCAAAGGCGAAATAATCACCGGCCTTGGAAAAGCCGAGTATTTGAACGTCCGCATCGTCAGCGGCATGGGCGACGGAAACCAGGAGCGGAACACATAGGAGAGCGGCTATGTTTCGGACCGCCGGAAATAGACAGGCTTTCAGATATGGGGATAAGACAGGCACCTTGTACTCCTTCGACTTCCAATTGTCGCGAGGACCTAAGCACAAATCGTATCGCTGTCAGGTCTGCTGCGTCACAGTTTTTGCGTTTAGACGGCAGAATACGCGGACAAAGGGTTTCAGCACCAAAGGCAGAGTGTAGATCGGGAATTGTCCGACGGCGAACCACAGCCATGTGAATTCCGGCAAAGTGCCTCCAAGAGCGGCGACCATCAGCCCCATATTACGGGTGCCGCAGGTATGGGCTATGGCATAGGCATCTTCCCGGGAAGCCGGCGCAAACAGGATGAGACATAGCGCGATCTGGATGAAGGCAAGGAGAAAGGTGAGGGAGGTCAAACCAAGCGTGAAGAGTGGTTTGTTTGCGAAACTTGCCGCAACACCGTCCATCGCGGCAATAGCAAAGAACAGAAGCAGGAGTACGTTCAATCCGCTGATGTGAAGTAAGCTGCGTGACAGGCGTTCTTGCCCGGCAAGTTTTCGAATGGCCAAAGAGATGAGGAAAGCTCCGGCCAGAAGCATGGAGAGTTGGGTGGCCAAACCGCCAACGCTCAGCGGCAATGCGGCGCCGAGCATCAATTCGCCGATAACGGGGGCAGTCAGGGGGGTCAAAATCATTGCCGCGACACAGAGCGCAAGGCTGAGGGTGCCGTCGAGACCAAGCAGGTAGATGAATGCGGGCGCTGCCATGACCGGAGGAGCGGCTGTAGAAATGTAGAGCGCGAGGACGAGATCAGATCCATAGTCGGAAAGGCCTGCAAACTCGATCACAAGATAGGTCAGAAACGGAGCTCCCAGCATCATCCAGACAAGGGCTGCTATGAGGAGCGTCGGCCGCCGCAGCCGCATCTTGATTGCGTGCTGGTCAACCCGAAGAAAGGCAAGCGTCAAAAGACTGAATACCGCGACGGTCAGATAGGGACGCAGGTAGGCGGAGAGCGCCGGAACAGCCATGCCGATGAAAATGCTGACGGCAAGAGCTGCCGTACCGTGACGGCCCGTCCAAGCTAAACCTGCCGCGATCATTCGAATCATCTAAACTTGTCTCCAGAACACGGGCAAATGGCAGGTGCCTAGCGCCTCTTAAAGGATCCGGGACCCGGACGCCAGATCAAACGGCATCACGTTTCAGCCGGAACAAATATGACAAAGCAGCCAATGCAATACCAAAAATTCGATGTCATGGTACTTGGTGCGGGTATTGTCGGGGTATCGACGGCCTTGCATCTGCATCGGCTGGGACTTGACGTTGCCCTGGTCGACAGGAGCCAGGCCGGTGGAGAAGCCTCGTTCGGGAATGCCGGGATCATTCAATGTGACGGTTTTGCTCCTTATGGAATACCGACAGAACCGAAACAGTTGCTCAGCATCCTTCTCAAGCAATCCAGTGTTGCTTCCTATGATCTAGGCACGGTGATACGCCTGTTGCCCTGGTTGCGTCGCTATCACCTTGCGAGCAGCGGCAACAGCGTCGAACACTATGCCAAAACGATTGCACCGCTCCGGGCTCTGGCGCTGAAGGATCATCTCGATCTTGCCCGCTCGACGATCGCCGACAGATTCTACAGGAAAGGTGGATGGCTGCACGTTTATCGCAGTGATGTCTCATTCAGGAAAAGTGAGGTCGAGCGCTACTACGCGCGGGTTTTTGGCGTCGACTATAAAGAAATGGCGTCGTCGGCAATTGCCAAGCTTGAACCAGGGCTCAAGCTACCGGATCTCAAGGCAATCCATTGGATGGAGAGCGGTTCGGTTTCAAATCCCGGTGCCGTTGTCGACGCATTCTGGCGAGGATTTGTCCAGGAAGGTGGGACATATCTGCGGGGGGATGCAAGAAAACTGGAGCAGCAGAGAGGTGGCTGGGTACTTGAGTGTGAGCGCAGCTCTATCTATGCACCCCATGTTGTGATTGCCCTCGGGGCCTGGTCGATGGATGTACTCAAACGGATGGGTGAAAGCTATCCACTTGCGGTGAAACGCGGATATCACATGCATTTTCAGCCTCAGGCCGGAGCTTCTTTGTCTCGCCCGGTCGTTGACGTTGACAATGGATTTGCGTTGACACCGACTGACAAGGGCATCCGTTTGACTACAGGGGTCGAACTGGCGGATCGCGACGCACCGCCAAACCTCAATGTCATCAGGCTCACGAAAAGGCGGGCGGAAGAGTTGTTCCCGTTAGGGGAGGCACTTCAGGACGAACCCTGGCTGGGATCCCGCCCATGCCTGCCCGACTCGCTTCCGGTTATTGGTGCATCACCGAAGAACCGGGGCATCTGGCTCAATTTCGGCCACGCTCATGACGGGTTTACTCTGGGCCCTGTGACAGGACGACTTCTTGCGGAAAAGATTGCCGGAAAGACGTCCGAAGTGGATTTGACGGGTTTTTCGCCTGAACGGTTCAGGTCCTAGGGTAGTGAGCCTGAATTCGGTTCCAAGCTGTTGCAAGAGCGAAATTCAGACACAGGTGACCAGACGGTCTTTTCATAAACAGGCCCTAAACCTGCGAAAGATACTCGTAAACCTTGGTTTATGGCCGGGTTTATAAGCTTTTCGGTTATGGCATCGAGGACATTCCTGACCACAAATGAGGGCAAGCCAGCGAGTGGTTCGTTGGTGATCTGACCTCCAAACAGTCAAAGGAATGCCCCACATGAAAACCCCGTTCAAATCTTCCGCAGTTACCCTTCTTTCCGCAACCGGCATTGTCGCCAGCACCATGGCGGCTCTGGCTGCCGTATCCGTGGGCGACCAGCTCGGTACAACGGAAGAAGACATTCGCACTGCGTTGACCAGTCAGGGTTACACGGTCGAAGAATTTGAGACAGAGGACGGCAAGCTTGAAGCCGAAGTCTCAAAGGATGGCCAGGAGTTGGAAGTTGTTGTCGATGCCAAATCCGGTCTGGTTCTTGAATTGGAGCTGGAAAACGAAGATGACGGCGACAAAGACGACGACTAACATCTGACTGAGCCACCCCGGCCGCACCCACCCAGGATTGCCCCTCCTGGCGGTCGGGGCCCTTCGACAAGAGAATACAATCTTGCACTGCTGCTTCGCGTTTGGTCTCAGATCGGTTGAAAGGTACCACCTTGAAACTAGACCGGCCTACCGAAACATCTAAGTGCTTCCCGAGAGCTTTTAGGAACGAATATGTCTCCCTTCGACCGTTGGAAAACCGCCTGGCCCTGGCTTCTTATCGGACTGCAATCGGCTTGTGTGCTTTTTCTTGTTTCGGAGGAGGCAATGGATCTTATCTTGGGAGAAACGCAGACGACGCTGATTGGCGCGGACGTTCTGGAGAACCTCGTCATCATAGTTCTCGTTGTAAGTCTGATCGGCTCCGCGTTGGAAGTACGCAGGGTCATGACGCGCCAAAAACGACTGGAGCAACAGGTCAAGGTGGCCTCGGGCGCGTTTGCAAATCTGCTGGAAGAGCACTTTGAAAGCTGGCGTTTGACCCCGTCGGAAGGAGACGTTGCCCTGCTGGCGTTGAAAGGGTTTTCGATTGCCGAGATGGCCTCCGTTCGAAAAACGGCGGAAGGAACCGTCAAAGCCCAGTGCAACGCCATTTACAGAAAGGCGGGTGTCTCCGGGCGCACCCAATTGCTGTCCCTGTTTATCGATGAACTGCTTTATGGCGCTCTTGATGAACAAAAGGAAAAAGCCGTGCCGGTCGCAGAAACGCAATCGTGAGAAGGTCAACATGCGCCTCGGCGCCAATCCAGGGACATACGTTTTTGAGTACGATACCCTGTCCAAATTGTAATTTGTAAATCAATCCGGCAGACCCATTTCGTTTCTCAAGTTTGGCAGAAGGGCCGAGCAATCCAGGAGAAACAAAATGATCTCATCCAGCCAGCTGACCAAGGCAGGCATACTCGCCTCAACCGTGTTTCTTTGTTTCAACGCAAACGCGTTTGCGGAAATCCGGGCCGGAGACAGGATTGGACTGTCTGTCTCGGATATTGCCAAGAGCCTGGAAAACAACGGCTACGTGATCCGTGAGATCGAAGTCAAGACGGATCGCATCGAAGCCGAAGTGACGCTTGAGGGCGATAAACTTGAGATTAAGATCGATCCCCAGACCGGGCTCGTGACCCGGGTTGAAGACGATTGATCCTGACTATCGGGAAAACCAACTCAGGGCGAAACCACGGACATGGCCGTGGTCCGCGGTCCGATTTATAGGTGTGCGGGATTGTGCGGAGACCAAAATTCAGTTTTCGCGCAGAGGCAAGGCAACCGTGTCCTTGACGGTATTGACGACAATGCGCGACTGCACGTCTGAAACAAGCGTATTGTCCAGAAGCTTCAAACGAAGAAAATTGTCGTAGGTTTTGATATCATCGGTGACGACCTTGATCAGGTAGTCCACTGCACCGGTGATGCGTTCGCATGTGACCACCTCCGGCCAGTGATGCACAAGCTTGTCAAACGTCTCCATATTTTCCCTGCTGGGAACGGCGAGTTTGACGAAGGAATAGGCAACAAAACCTAGACCGACTGATTCCCGGTCGATAATGG
>NZ_JAILWL010000442.1 GCF_025698965.1 Roseibium sp. | reverse complement strand
CCGGCACTGGAAAATTCAATTACTGGAAACTCTGGAACTTCGCCCTCGACGGCTTGACCGGGTTCACCACCTTGCCGCTGCGGGTTTGGTTCTATGGGGGCGTTCTGGTGTCACTCGGCGCCTTTGCCTACGCTCTTTATCTGACAATGCGGGTTCTCGTGTCGGGTATCGATGTCCCCGGCTACGCGTCGCTGATGGTCGCACTGCTGTTTTTCTCAGGTGTGCAACTGCTGTCGATCGGCATGGTTGGGGAATATATCGCAAGGCTCTTTAACGAGGCCAAGCAAAGGCCGGTCTACATTCTTCAAGATGTCATAGAGGGTGAGACCTCCAAATCCGGCACAGCGACGGACAAGGCCTCCGATGGCCTCTGACGCAACTCGGCAAAAACTGAAAACCGAAACCGCAGCGGCCGGCAAATTCGCCATCATCGGCGTCATTGCGACCCTCACTCATGCTGCCGTCGCAGCCTTTCTGCTCGAGACCGGGGTCCTAACCGCCTTTCCGGCAAATGTCTGCGGATTTCTGGTCGCATTCATAGTGTCGTTCAGCGGACACTATTATTGGAGTTTTTCACATCTGCGCCGGGATGGAACAGCGTTGAAAAGCATGCGACGGTTTCTTGTCATTGCGGCATCCGGATTTGTACTCAATTCGACCGTACTCGTCATGTGGCTGAACCTCACTCCCTGGCCGGATCTGCTTGGGTTGTTATTTTCAATTGCAATCGTGCCCGCTTTTTCCTTTCTGGGTGCAAGGCTTTGGGCTTTTTCCCACCGTCATGCCGAGACCTGATTTTCACGCCGCGTACAAGATAGAGACTTAAATGGGCCAACGTGAAACGACCGCATCCCGCGCCGCGCTTTATTATGCCGGACTTGTTTGCCTGCTCTATGCGTTGATCCCCACCCTGACATTTCCCAACCCGCCGCTGGATGTTGTGGAAGGCTTTGCATGGGGGCGGGAACTTCAACTCGGCTACACCAAACATCCACCGATGCAGGCCTGGTTGCTGGAAGCGACTTATCTGCTCACGGGCGGACACTCGTTTGGTGCCTACTGGTTGAGCGCGTTCAGCGCTGCACTTGGCTATCTGTTCATCTGGAAAATCACCCGACGCCTCGGCTTTTCCGACTGGCAGGCCTTCTGGGCAATCGTTCTCACCAGCGTGACATTCTATTTCACGTTGCCGATGCCCGAGTTCAATCCGAATATTCTGCAGATCCCTGTCTGGGCAGGAATGATCCTGCTATTTCATCGTGCCCTGGAAAAGGGGCATTGGCTGGATTGGGTGCTGCTGGGAGCTCTGGCGGCATTCGGTCTTTACACCAAGTATTTCGTTTTGCTGCTGATCGGAACCATCGGCCTATACACGCTGGTCTTTGCGGATGCGCGTCGACATCTCTGGTCTTTTGGGCCCTGGCTCTGCGCGCTGGTCTGCGTCGTGCTGCTTGCGCCACACATCGTCTGGCTGCTTGATACGGATTTTCTGACCCTTCAATACGCTGCCAGCCGCAGCAAACCGGCGACTTCCCTTCTCGACCACATCTTCAATCCGCTGAATTTCCTCGGCGCTCAGATCGGCAATCACGCCGGCCTGTTCCTGGATGTTCTGGCAGGGCTCGGTTGGGCCGGCCTGAGGAATTTCAGGGCCAGGAGACAACAGTCGATCCGAAAATTTGCTTCACCCACGACCCGCTTTCTGCTCTGGTTTGCGTTTCTCCCACTGATCGTGGTCCTGCTGGCCTCTGCCATAACCGGAAATGAGTTCGAGCATATGTGGGGCACTCCGATGTTCGTGCTTTCCGGCCTTGTCGCCGTGTGGTTTCTGGCACTTCCCGAACTTTGGCCTTTTCCGCGCCGGGCCATTGTGACCGCAATTGCCATTCAGGTGATTTTCCTGACAGTCATCTTCGGACAAGCCGTTTTGGAACCTCATTGGAAAGACAAGCAGACGCGCATTCATTACCCGGGCCGCGATGTCGCCGAGCACTTGACCGAAATCTGGCAGTCCAGAATGGACACGGAGCTGGCCTATGTCGCCGGAGACATGTGGTCCGCAGCCAATGTCACGCTTCACGCGCCCAGCCGACCATCAATGTTCTATCTGCACGACCAAATCCTGAGTCCCTGGATCAATCTGGAAGACGTCCAGAAAAAAGGATTGCTGATTGTCTGGAGAGGAGACCGGGATGTTCCCCTCAATGAAATCCTGGCGCACTATCCGGGTGCGAAACGCGAAGGGCACACCAACATCCCATATCAGGCGACCGGGGAAATGCCCGATGTCACGCTTAACTGGCTCATCATTCCACCCGGGGAAATCTCGGAAAAGAATGAAAAATAACTCAGGTGATCCGAGTGCTCCGTCTGGAAACCGAAGCGAAAGCTGACTAACTTGACGCCATGATCAGTATGGTGGAAATCGACGGCATTGAAGATTGGCTGATTGGCCAGGCACTCGGCAGACCGGATATGACGGCGATGTTTGCCGAAATGTGCGAGCGGCTGCGTCAGTGCGAAGTCCCAGTCGATCGGGCCATGTTGGTCTGGTCAACGCTTCACCCTTTGATAGAAGCCGAACTCGTGTTTTGGGAAAACGGCAGCGACGTGCAGCATGAGCGTATTCCGCATGCTGAGGAAGACAGCGAGGAGTGGCTCACCAGCCCGATCCGGGCGGTTCTGGTCAACCGCGAGCCCATGCTTCGGCGCAAGCTGACAAATGCAAATGCACCGCACGAATTTCCAATCCTGAATACATTGTCCGAGGCAGGTTATACGGACTATCTCATCCTTTCGACCGAATTCGAAATCCCGGCAATCCGGGGTGAGTATCCCAGTACCGGCATTATCGTGAGCTGGTCGACACGGGACACCGACGGGTTTTCCGATGATGCTCTAAACGCCATTCGATACATTCAAAAACGCCTCGCACTGGCCGCCCGTGCAACCCTTGAAGGCCAGATCAGCAAAACAGTTGCCGAAACCTATCTGGGCAAAACTGCCGGGCACAAGGTTCTCAATGGGCAGATCCGGCACGGTGACGGCGAAATAATAGATGCAGTGATCTATTTCAGCGACATGCGTCACTCGACCGCCATTGCCGAAGCGCTTGGTCCGGAGGAATATCTGGGCTGGCTGAACACCTATTTTGACGCAACCGCCGGTGCCATACTGGAAAATGACGGCGAGGTTCTGGATTTCATCGGCGATGCCGTCCTCGGTGTCTTTCCAATTGGCCCGAACACTCTGGATGAGGCTGTATCAAGGGCGATTTCCGCGGCGGATGAAACCCGCAAACGGCTCAAAAAAGTCAATGCCGATCCCTCCCTTTCCCATCCGCTGAAAGTAGGCGTTGCCTTGTCTGTCGGTTCGGTCATGTTTGGGAATATCGGTGTTCCCGAACGCCTGACATTTTCGGTGATCGGCCAGGCGGTTCATGCAGCGGCGCGCATTGAAAGCCTGACTAAAACGGTCGGCACCGATATTCTGCTAACGGGGGATATTGCCGGACATGCAGGCAACAGGGCACATCCGGCCGGCACCTTCGATCTGGAAGGCTTCACCCGACGCCAGCCCTTGTTCACCCTGGAATAGACCGCCCATGAAAGACCGAACAGCGACCGGGTAAGCTTGCCCTCCGAATTCTTCAAATCAAAATCCATTGGAAACGCATGACCGAACTCCGCCCCACCACTCGCCCTCATCTGCCTTACAAGGAACTGGAAGCCACAACGCAGGATGCGGGAGGCCCGGTTGTCCTGTTGCATGGTTTTGGCGGCGACCGGCAAACCTGGGTGAATATCCAGACTGCACTGGCCTCAAGGAAACGATCGTTCGCCTTTGACTTGCCTGGACACGGTGAAGCGCTTGACTGGCCAACAATCGGAAACGCCGGCGTCGCCGCAAAAGCTGTGTCTCAATCCCTTGAAACGCTTGCGTTGACGAATGTCCATCTGGTCGGTCACTCGATGGGTGGTGCGGTCGCGGCACTTGTCGCTCTCAAAAATCCGGAACTTGTCGCCAGCCTCACCTTGTTGTCGCCCGGAGGCTTCGGTCCGGAAATCAACCATCGCCTGTTGCGCCGTTACGCGGCAGCAACAGACGTCACAGAGATGGAAATTCTGCTTGAACAGTTTTTCGGATGGGAATTCAGACTGCCGAAATTTCTGGCAATCACCGCTGCCGAAAGCCGTGCCCGCCCGGGGGCTGCGGCAACGCTAGAGGCGATCGCGGAGGAAATCATCGACGGGTCAGTACAAAAAACACTTCCTCGCGACGAGCTGGCAGAACTCACAATGCCGATCAAGGTCATCTGGGGAACACAGGACCGGGTACTGCCGACCCGTCAGGCCCATAAACTGCCTGGTGTCGTGGCAACCCATATCTTTGAGCGCGTCGGACACATGGCGCATCTTGAGATCCCGAAGGAAGTCACAAGACTCATTTTCCAGAACGCCGGAGTTCGATAGGAGGTATTCAGTCGCCGCCCCCCGACTATGCAGGGGCGGCAATCAAACCGGCCAGCACCAGTTTGCCTGGGAACAGTTCTAAGCTTCCGGCAACAACCCGTCACGCCAGACTTCACCGATAACCCGGCGGGCCATCATGTGGGAGCGCGGCGAATTGATGCTGTCGACGGCAATCAATTGTCCGGAATTCAGATAGGCGACATAGAACTTGTCCTTGTCAGGTTGGCCGACCACGATCGTATCGTCATAGCCTTCCGACAGACCCGCAATCTGAAGCTTGATGTCGTATTGGTCGGACCAGAACCAGGGAAGCGGATCATAGTCGACATCCTGACCAAGCAATGCTTGTGCGACGGCCTTTGCCTGATCGATGGCATTCTGCACGCTTTCCATTCGAACGGAGCGCTGATAGCGGTTGGAATAAAAGCGCGTGCAGTCACCGACCGCATAGATTTCCGGATCACTCGTTTGGCCTGAACCATCCACCAGCACGCCATTGTCCACTTCCAGGCCTGCTTCTTCGGCGAGATGATCATTCGGCTCCGCGCCAACCGCAATCAGAACCAGCTTCGCCGGAACAATGTCGCCATTGCTCAACCTGACGCCGCTGACCTCACTGCCACCGACAAGGGCTTCAACGCCGGTGTTCAGCTTGAGATCTATTCCCTTGTCCCTATGGAGTTTGGTGAAGTAATCGGACACGGCTTCACTGACCACCCGTTTCATCGGCCGGTCAAGAGCTTCAATTACCGTCACGTTTTTGCCGAGCGCCCGGGCAACGGCGGCAACTTCGAGGCCGATATAGCCGGCACCGATTATGGCAACGTCCTGAGCATTCTGCATCCGTTCACGGATATGATCCACGTCCGCAATCGAGCGAAGCGTCACCACACCCTGCTTGTCCGCCCCCTCCAGCTTCAGCTTGCGGGCATTGGTTCCGGTTGCCAGAACCAGTTTTCCGTATGGCAGAGTGTCACCGTTTTCCAACTGCAAGCGCTTGGCGGTCCGGTCGACCGCAACAACGCGGGTGTTGGGAATGTGGTCGATATTATTGGTTTCAAAAAAGGCAGGGGGCCGCAGC
>NZ_JAILWL010000441.1 GCF_025698965.1 Roseibium sp. | reverse complement strand
AAATCAGCCAGGGACCGGGACTCGGTACCTGGAGACCGCAGAACTATGGTGGCAAATTTTACGGTCCGTCAACGCTGCGCACAGGGGTGGAGCTGTCGCGTAACGTCATGACAGTGCGACTGGCGCAGGACATGGGCATGCCGCTTGTGGCCGAATATGCGAAGCGGTTCGGTATCTATGACAATATGCTGCCGGTGCTTTCCATGTCTCTCGGGGCCGGGGAAACCACTGTTCTGAGATTGACCACCGCATATGCGACGATTGCCAATGGTGGACGGAAAGTGCGTCCGACCCTTATCGACCGGATTCAGGACCGGTATGGCCGTACGATCTACAAGCATGACAGCCGTATTTGCGATGGCTGCACGCAGGATGTCTGGGAAGGGCAGGGTGAACCCACCCTGATTGATGACCGCGAACAGGTTCTGGACCCGATGACCGCCTATCAGATCACATCCATGATGGAAGGGGTTGTCCAACGTGGTACAGCGACCTCGGTCCGGGCTGTCGGTCGTCCGGTTGCCGGTAAAACCGGTACCACAAACGATGAAAAAGACGCCTGGTTCATGGGCTTTACCCCTGATCTCGCGGTTGGAGTTTTTGTCGGGTATGACAATCCGAAGCCAATGGGGCGCGGAGCAACGGGTGGTCAGGTGGCAGCACCGATTTTCACCGACTTCGTCAAGAAAGCGCTGGCGGACAAACCTCCGGTGGAGTTCCGCGTGCCGCGCGGCCTGCAGCTGATTGCCATCAACCGACGTACAGGGCTTCGAGCCGCTGCCGGGACACCTGGTGCAATTCTTGAAGCTTTCAAGCCGGGAATGGCGCCTAACGACAGCTATTCGATCATCGATTTTCAGGGGTCTCTGGGCGTTTCACACTCTGTCTCGCCTGAAGCTCAAGATGCTGTCACCGCGGGTACAGGCGGTCTTTACTGACCGTCTTTGACACTGCCACGGCCGGAGTGCAATCCATCGCCATTAACATGGTTTACACTGATTGCGGGCCCGGCTAAGGTCCCGCTCCAATTCACGGCCCGGTCACTCGAATACGAGCCCGGGCCGCTTCGCATTATTTGAGAGAGGTATCCGATGCGCGCCGAAATGGAAGCGATCGTCGATGAAATCAAGCAGGCCATAAGCCTGCTGAGGAGGCATCTTTGACTGGGATCAGGCTCTTGTCCGGCTGGAAGAACTGAATGCCCTCTCTGAAGATCCGGAATTGTGGAATGATCCGACGAAAGCGCAAAAACTCATGCGTGAACGTCAGCAGCTTGATGACGGGATAAACGGTGTCAAAAGGCTTGAACAGGATCTGTCCGACAACATCGAGCTGATCGAACTTGGCGAAATGGAGGATGATGCCTCCGTTGTTGCTGATGCCGAAGACGCTTTGCGCGGCCTCAAAGAGAAGGTCAATCAGCTTCAGCTCAACTCTCTGCTCTCGGGTGAGGCGGACGGAAACGACACTTACCTTGAGATCAATTCCGGTGCAGGCGGTACGGAAAGCCAGGACTGGGCATCCATGCTGCTGCGCATGTACCGCCGTTGGGCCGAAAAGCGTGGCTTCAAGGTTGAAGTGCTTGAATATCACGATGGCGAAGAGGCGGGCATCAAGTCCGCGACGCTGTTGATCAAGGGTGAAAATGCCTATGGCTGGCTGAAGACCGAATCCGGTGTTCACCGCCTGGTGCGTATTTCGCCCTATGACAGCAACGCTCGTCGTCATACGAGTTTTTCGAGTGCGTGGGTCTATCCGGTGATCGATGATTCCATTGATATCGACATCAACGAGAGTGATTGTCGGATCGACACGTACCGGGCCTCCGGAGCGGGAGGCCAGCACGTCAATACGACCGATTCGGCTGTCCGCATTACTCACCAGCCGACCGGGATTGTCGTGCAATGTCAGTCGGAACGCTCGCAGCACAAGAACCGGGCGACGGCCTGGGGCATGTTGAAGGCGCGTCTTTATGAGGCTGAACTCAAAAAGCGTGAAGAAGCTGCCAATGCCGAAGCGGCCTCAAAGACCGATATTGGTTGGGGCCATCAGATCCGGTCTTATGTCTTGCAACCTTATCAGCTCGTCAAGGATCTGCGTACGGGTGTTGAAAGCACGTCGCCTGGCGATGTCCTGGATGGGGGGCTCGACAAGTTCATGGAAGCAGCGCTCGCGCAACGTGTCTTTGGCGGTGACGACGTTGAAGTCGAGGATATTGAGTAAGCACGACTGTTTTTCAGTACTGTGAAATGACTGACGGGGCCGAGAGGCCCCGTTTTGTTTAGAGTGACAAGGCTGTCAGTTTTTCTCCGGCTGACAAGAAAGCTGCCGGATTCCTGGGCTTGTCTTTCCTTCGGATCTCATAATGGAGATGCGGGCCGGTCGAGCGGCCTGTTGAGCCTACATTGCCGATCAGGTCGCCAGCGAGCACGTGATCTCCTTCACTGATCTGAATTCGGCTCAGGTGTGCATAGCGGGTCACAAAACCGTTGGCATGTCGAATTTCGATCATCTTGCCGTAGCCGCCATTACGTCCGGCGCTTATGACCGTGCCGGGTGCTGTTGCATAGACCCGGGATCCGTAAGGTGCTTTGAAATCGATACCCGTGTGCATCGCGAGACGTTTCAAGAAGGGGTCGACACGCGGGCCGTAGCTGCTCGAGACAGACCCGTTTCGGACGGGCCGCTTGATCGGCAAGCGCAATGCGGCAAACTTCACCCGGCGAAGTGTTTTCAGAGCGCTGTCTGCGCGCCTGATGCGATCGGGAAAGGTTTCAGTAGAAATTGGATGAAACGGGCCGCCGATGGAAGCCTTTTTCAGCAAGGCGGCATTCAAGGCCGGCATGACCTTAAGCGTTACCCCGAGGATTTCCTCTATACGGCTTTCCGTGGCAACGGTAATGGCATCGACCGCGACCGTGCTTTCAACATCCATTGCACTGATGTCGCTTTTGACAGCGTCTAATGCGGCGTTCTTTTCAGAGTTTTTTTTTAAGTCCTCAGTCGAGCCGTTTTCGTGAACATCCGGATTCTGTAAAACGGACAAGGGATCGAATGTTTTGCTGGAACCATCTCTTAGACCCAGAGCCTTGACCGGTTCATCGATCAACTCGCTTTCGCCGCCAATTGCAGATTTGTCGTCCGAATCATGGGAGGCAAGGTTTCTGGCATCAATGGAAGGTTTTTGCTGTGGCGTAGGTTGATCACCGCTCAGGTAGATGCCAACGCTTTCCGCTCGTGCCACAAGGTCAGCGACGATCGCGTGCCGCTGATTGAGATCCTGCTGTCTGCGCAGAACGTCCATGACCTGTATTTCGACCGTTTCACGATCAACGATCTGGCGGCTTGTCAGGTTTTCAATTTCGGTTCGGAGACGATCGATATGGTCCTGGTACTCCAGTACCAGCTCGGTTTTTTCGGCGCTGGCTTCCGCAATAATGTCATTGCGAAGCATGTAGTAGCCAATAGTACCTGAGACAGCCAGGGTTGCCGATATGCAGGCGAGGGCGCCGCAAATCAGGTGCATGGGCCGGACGTTATAAGTCGTCGTCTGTTCGCCTCTACCCAAGGCCGAATGGTGCGGCGATGTCTTGGAGGTTTGGCGAATACGCGTCTTGTTTTGGCGCTGTTGCATGTTCACTCAGTCGCTGCCTGCATTCTGCGAATTAACTGAGTATGATTAGAATTTGGTAAGGTTAATAAATCGTCTTCATGGAGCCTGAAATTAACCGGTAAGACGCGCGAGAGGCTTGTAAAAACCAGGGGTTAAGCCAGCTTCGGAGCGTGCCCGATCATTAAAGGGCGGTTTCAATGCACCTCTGAAGTGGCGGCGCACGTAGTCTTGAAAGGCTGGTTCTGGCCTGATTCTCTGTCGATCACACAAAAACCGGAACCATTTGGCGCCAAACGCCACGTGATTCTTTTCATCCCGATAGATGATTTCAAGGCACTTGACTGTGTCGGCGTCGCCGATCTGGCGGGCCTTTTCAATCATCGGCGGAGTTATGTCCAATCCGCGCGCCTCAAGGACAAGGGGGATGATTGCCAACCGTGCCGCCAGATCATGCCCTGTATCCTGTGCAGCTTGCCAGAGACCGTCATGGGCGGGCATATCACCATACGCTGCATCCAGTTTGGCAAGCCGATCCTGCAGCATCGAAAAGTGTTTGGCTTCCTCCAGACCGACCCTGACCCAGTCGTCGTAGTATGAGCGGGGCAAGCGAACATGGGCAAAGCGGCCAACAAGATCCCAGGTCAGATCCACGGCATTCAATTCAATGTGGGCAAGGGAGTGTATCAGCGCGAGTCGGCCTGCCTTTCCGGTGAGACTGCGTTTAGGCATGTCCCTCGGGGCCAGAAGCAACGGTTTGCCAGGCCGGCCGGGACGGTCCGGCATCTGGCCGTCCTTCGACGGAGAGCCCAACGCAAGATCCCGTTGAAACCAGGCTTTGGAGATGGCAAATGCCAATCGAACCTTCTCCGAAGTGTCCGGAGTTGAAACTATGGCACGTGCTCCTGACACAAGACTTGTTGGCAAGGGAGATATAGAGGCGGAGGGCATTTTTGAACACTTCAGCTCGGTCGTCGGTGTTGGGGCTATAGTTTGCTGACAGCCTCAAGCACAGCTTCAGCATGACCGGGTACTTTCACTTTGCGCCAGATCTGCGCAATTTTCCCTTCTGCGTCCACCAGAAAGGTTGACCGTTCCACACCCATGTACTTTTTGCCATACATGGATTTTTCCACCCAGACCCCATATGCTTGCGCCACTTTTGTTTCGGTATCTGCCCCAAGACGAACGGTGAGATTGTGTTTCGCAACGAAATTATCGTGTTTCTTTGCGCTATCAGGCGACAAACCGATGATCGTCACGCCGAGTTTTTGGAACTCTGCAATCAATTCTGAAAATGCAATGGCTTCTTTGGTGCAGCCGGGTGTGTTGTCCTTGGGGTAAAAATACACGACCACAGGGCTTCCCTTTAAAGCCTCAAGCGACACTCTTCCTCCGCCGTCGCTCTCCAGATCAAATTCCGGTGCCGCATCACCAATGGCCAATTCGTTCATCTTGCCTTCCTTCTGTCAAAGTTTGTGCGTTAATGCCCTTTGCCGACCGCTTCGCCACGTGCAGCTGTCGCTTTTACCGCAGCTTTCGACGTATCATAGGTCGCACCGCGACTCGTTCAACGCTGCGTGAAACAAACACGACGACTAGTCCCGGAAAACCATATAGCCTGTCTTAGAGCATTCAGGCGGAAGAATGGACTGATTTAATTGCATAAACCCGGCGGAGCAGAACCGAGAAAGGCCAAGGACAAAAAGTCGAGGCGTTTTCGCCTGAGATACTTTGTACTGGTGTTTCTTGTATGTCTGCTGGCAGGACTGCTGGCTCTGTTTGCGAGTGGGCCGGTCCGCATTCCCATGCTTGGCAGTCTGCTCGCTTATCAGGGGACGCGAGGACCGGTGGAACTCTCGGTCGCACGCGCCAGTGTCGATTTTACTGCTGCCGCCGGAATTAACATCATTCTTGAGGATGCGCGGGCAGACATCAAGGGCGCTTCTCCTGTGAG
>NZ_JAILWL010000440.1 GCF_025698965.1 Roseibium sp. | reverse complement strand
CACTGGGAATGGCTGCCGGTTTCGACAAGAATGGGGAAGTACCGGACGCGTTGCTGAAAATTGGTTTCGGGTTCACCGAGGTCGGTTCTGTGACGCCGAAGGAACAACCCGGAAACCCGCGGCCACGTGTCTTTCGCCTGCACGAGCATGAAGGTGTCATCAATCGCTACGGCTTCAACAACGAGGGGCACGCGGCGCTGCGCCGCCGTCTGAACGCCCGTGCCCGCCTGACCGGGATCGTCGGGATCAACGTCGGGGCGAACAAGGATGCTGAAGACCGGGTGGCCGACTATGTCTCCGGTATTTATGAGTTTGCCGATATGGCGTCCTACTTCACGGTCAATATTTCCTCGCCCAATACGCCGGGCTTGCGGGACCTGCAGGCACGATCAGCTCTTGCAGAGTTGCTGACCGGTGTCATTTCCGCCAGGGACGAGTGCACCCGCAGGCTGGGGCGCCATGTTCCGATGCTTCTCAAGATCGCTCCGGACGTCGCTGACGAGGACCTCAACGACATTGTCGAGGAAGTGCTCGCAAAAAACGTCGACGGTCTGATCGTTTCCAACACTACGATCGGTCGGGAGGGCGTAGGTCGTCAGGGCAATGCTGGAGAAGCCGGCGGCCTCTCCGGCCGGCCGTTATTCCGCAAATCGACGATTGTGTTGGCAAGGGCGCGCAAACTTGCAGGGCCGGACCTGCCGATTGTCGGGGTCGGTGGCATTGACAGTGCTGAGACCGCCTGGACGAAAATTACGGCAGGGGCGGATTTGTTGCAGCTCTACTCGTCTCTTGTTTTCAAGGGGCCGGCTTTGATCGAAGAGATCGTCACCGGTCTTTCCGCAAAACTTGATGAACACGGTCTCTCGTCCCTGCGCGAAGCGCGGGATACGGCGGTCGAGCATTGGGCATCTCAGACCGCATAATTGGAGTGACGCGATACCGGGCTTCAAACCGCGGCGAAAGTTTTTGCCGCACGCTTGCGACAGGAAAGCAGAAGGCTGACACCGCGCAGTCCGAGGAACAGCGACAGGGCGAGCCAGAGCCCGTGATTTCCAAGAAGCGGAAAGAGTGTGTAATAGGCAGCGATATAGGCGGCGAGCGACAACAGCATCATGTTGCGCATGGTTCCGGACCATGTAGCCCCGATAAAGACCCCGTCCATCTGATACGCCAGAACACCTAGCAGCGGAGCGACGATGACCCAGATGAGATAGGTGTTGCCGATCTCCCGAACGTCATGTGACGTGGTCATGAAATCAATCATGGAAGGGCCGGCCATCAGAAAGACCGCTGAAAGAATGCCGGCCAGCGCAAAGCTCCAGAAGGCGGTCAGTTTCAGGGTCCGGTCGAAGGCTGGCCGGTATCGCGCACCAACTGCCCGTCCGGCCAGTTGTTCGGCTGCGGTTGCCAGACCGTCCAGAAAATAGCTGGAAACGAGGATGAATTTTTCGAGGACCGCATTGGCCGCCAGAACCGTGTCGCCCTGATCCGCCGAGCGAGCCATGAAGAAGGCATAGGCATAAAGCAGTGCGAATGAACGGATCATGATGTCCCGGTTCAAGGCCATCATGCGCAGCAACAGCCGACGGTCAAAAATGATGGATACCGCAGGCCAGGAGCCTTGCTTGACGTGAGACAGGACCAGCGCGAGACCTAGAATTGTCGCGGCAACCTCACTCAGGACAGTCGCCAGCGCTGCGCCTTCGACACTCCAGCCAAGTCCGACAACGAACCAGATGCTGAGCACAATATTCAATCCATTCAGCACGAGTTGCAGAACCAGACCCGTGCTTGCGCGGCCCAAACCGATGAACCAGCCCAGTATGGCGTAATTGGCCAGCAGGAACGGCGCGCTGAAAACTCTGATGTCGAAATAGCGAACAGTTGCTGACTGGACGTCGCTGCTGCCACCGAGAAACCATAGTCCGATTTCCCGGACCGGCACATGAAACGCGATGACCACCAAACCGCCAAAGAGTGCCACGACCAGGGCACGCAGGAGCGTTGCCTTGATCTCTTCGTCGTTTTTTGCGCCCAGAGCTTGTGCCGTTAAGCCTGTGGTGCCTGACCGCAGAAAATTGAATGTGGTGAACACAAGGTCGAAGATGATACCGCCCATGGCGATGCCACCCAGCAACGCTGCATCACCAAGGCGTCCGATCACGGCCATGTCGACGACACCAAGCAGCGGTGTGGACAGGTAGGCGAGTGTCATCGGGACGGCAATTGCCAGCACGGAGCGGTGCGTTACCGAGAAGGCTTCTCCCGGAAGCGGACTGCTGGCTGAGGGATTGGACATATAGGCTCACTTCAAACAGCAGCTCTTGTTGTCCAGACCGTTGGGTTCGTCAATTGAATTCTTCAGGCCAATCGAATGTCAGCATTCAATCCACATTGGGGCTTTTCGGGTACGTGGAGCGCATTATATTGCGCGCAATGGTGCTACCGATCGTTCATCACCCGGCCTACTGCGCGGATCTTCCCGCCAATCACCGCTTTCCAATGGATAAGTTCAGGGCAGTTGCCGATCTTATCCGCAAGGAAGACCTGCTCGACGGCAAACCGTTCTTTCGGCCAAGGCCTGCTCCGTTCGAATGGGTCGCTCTAGCCCATGACCCTCTTTATGTGGACCAGGTGTTCAATGGAAAGGTTCCGGAACAGGTTGCTCGTGAAATCGGGTTTCCGATGCGGGCGGATATCGCCCTTCGGGCCCGCTGCGCCACTGGTGGAACGGTGTTGACCGGATATCTTGCGCTCGAACACGGCCTTGCCTGCAACACAGCGGGGGGGAGCCATCACGCCCGTCGCAGGCATGGCGCCGGTTTTTGTGTCTTTAACGATGTTGCCGTCGCAATCAGGGTGATGCAGGCCGATGGCGCCATTCAAAAGGCACTGGTGATTGATCTTGATGTGCATCAGGGCGATGGCACTGCCGAAATTTTCCTAGGCGATCCGGATGTGTTCACATTTTCCATGCATTCGGAGAAAAACTATCCGGTGCGAAAAGTTCCGTCACATCTCGATATCGGCCTGCCGGACGATACCGGCAACAAAACCTACCTGGAATGCCTGGAGAAAGCTCTACCGGATCTGTTGGCGCAGGAAAACTGGGACATTGTTTTTTTCAATGCGGGCGTTGATCCCTATGCTGAGGACAGGCTTGGCCGTTTGGCCTTGTCGCGAAATGGCCTGCGTCTTCGGGATCGCTACGTCATTGAAACGGTAAGCCGGGCAGGGATCCCGCTTGGAGGCGTGTTGGGCGGTGGCTATTCGTCCGACATCGACGAACTCGCGGATCGCCACCTGACCTTGCACAGAACAGCGAGAGGTGTGGTGCAATCAAAGGCGATGGTGGATTCGAGAAGGGAAGCGATTTCAGCACTGCAGACGTAACAGCTGCCATCCGGCTTTAGCAACGCGCCGAACAACGAGGATCAGGCGAGTATTCCGGTGCTGACAGCAGATGCCGAAAGGGTCCCGCTGGCAGTGGGTATGCCGGTGGAGATAATTGAGCTACCTGAGCCAAGTCCTAGGGCGTTTTTCAATCCTGGGTCATCAAGTTCTTTCAGACCGTCTTCAAGGTCGCCCCGAAGGTCTTTCAGGTCCTTTTCGGCTTCTTCGTCATCTCTTTCTGCAAGTTGCTCCAGACGAGCGGCAAGATACTTGATTTCGGCGGCTATCTTGCCCAGCTCCTCGTGCTCACTTTGCATTCTCGCACGGCGGCCCAACCGATGCGCGTCATCGCTGTCTTCCAGTCTTTCCGCATAGGCCTGAACGGCAGATATCAGGTTAAAGCCGGTCTCGTCAGCTGTTGATTGGCCTGTGCTGTCTGCAGGGTCGATTGACGGGCTTTCTCCATAGCGCGACTGAACTTCTGTGTTGGCCGCATCATCTTTGGTTGCGACACTGCTCGAGCTGTTTTCAGGCAGAGGTGAGGCCACAGTCTCGGCCTCGATAGAAACGGTGCTGGTTTCAACTGCCGAAGTGAGGCCAGGCGATCCGCTAGCCACAGGTGAGGAGGAAGCGGCTTCGATTACCGCGGCAACTGTATTCACCGAATTCGAAGTGACGGCGCCAATTCCCCCGAAAGCCTTATCCTGTCCGGCCTTGTTGAGCTCCTGAGACGCGGTCTTGAATTCCTTTGAGATTTGCTTGAGTTCCCTCATCAGGCGCTTGGCCTGTTCCGGAGAAGCAAACTTGAGCAGTTCTTTCAGTTGCTCGATACGCTGCTCGATGCGTTTGATACGTTCCTGACGCATCGCATCCTGACCGCTTTCTATGGATCGGGAGAGGCCGCTGCTCAATTCGACGGCTTCTTTGTAGTCCTCAAAGAGAGATAGAGCGGCGTCATCGTCTTCGGAGCCATTCGCATCCGAAGCGCTGATGGCTTGAGCGAGACTTTCGGCAGTCGAAAGACCAGTGTGTTCTTTCTGCGTATCAGTCCTGTTTCGCAGATCGAATTGCTGTCGACTGGAACTTTGTAGAATAGAGAATATGGACATATCAGGCCCGGGCGGCTCGGAGGGATATGTTCAATCTTTATTAAACAAGGTTAATATATTCCTAACTTCTCGCATAAGTTGATTTCATGCAGGATTGTTGACACTCCAGACGAGTGTCATCGTGACCGCCCCATGGAAAGAATTCGGGATACCAACCAGATAGGCACCACGACAATTGCGCCAACGACCAGGTAGTTTCCGAGACGTCCGATCGCGTGAAAACCCATATTCCAAAGTCTTTCGAAGAAATTGATCGTCATATGGACCAAATCCAGCGGATCAAGATTGAGGGCTGACAGGATAATTCCGACAACGAAGGAGATGAACACAAGTCGCAAAACCACTTGGGCAGGGGAGCCTCCCAAAAAACGGCTCAGGCCGGTGTCTGACATTTGCTTCTCCTAAAATAGTCTGGTCGACGGTCGCATAGCCGGAAATTAGGCACGTTGCGCCTCAATTACAATGTGTGATGGTTTTGGGTCCCGTTCCCAACCATCGGAAAAATCCACAATCGGCAGACTACCAATTAAATACACGTGGTGTCGTAAATGGTTAAAACTGAGACATTTCGTGCCAAAGACAAGAAATGTCGATCGACGTATCTTCGAGATAGACAGTTATTCGTGGCGATGTCGGAACCCCACTTTCGTCCTCGCTAAAGGGCTGTCTCTACCCGTGGTGAAAGAACGACTTTCAGACCGGTGTTCAAGGCACCGGCGAACCAGAAACGATCACATTGCGGGGTGAGTCTGTTGCCGGCGTAGCGGAACGTCTCTTTGCAGTCCTACGTTCCAAGTCCCATCGGCATGAAGCAGTCGAACGATAAGGAGTATCGCGCGCCTGTCAGACAAATGGAACGATCTTCGGCGCGGCGATGATATGCCCGAGAATATCACCGCGCCGCAATTCTTCACGCGTCATTACCAAAATTTTTTCAATCTCAAATCCGTGACATGCCCGGGTTAATTGCGTTGCCACTGCGCTGGAACCGGCGTGTTTATCCCGCGTCAACCGTTGCTTCATCTGTCTGCCGATCCGGCTTTGCCTCAACAGTTTCGCGCGTCGTTGTGATCCGTACCCTGCCTTCTAG
>NZ_JAILWL010000044.1 GCF_025698965.1 Roseibium sp. | reverse complement strand
GCTTCTACGCACAATCTACTTGCAAAGTCCCTTCGAATGCCGCAGGGAAGGGGACTATAGTGTCTGGCCCGCCTGCGGAATTTAATGAAACGAATTACACTTGGAGCTCTGGACTACGGGATCGCATTCGGCGTCGACCGCGCTTTGCGGGATCTGGCCGAACGTGGTCGTCTGAGTGCCTTGGGTGCCATGGTTGCGACAGACCTCTGGCCACGAGAATTTCGTCCGCTTCAGGAATTGTCCGATCAGGTAGGAAGGCGGGTGCTTTTCGGCATCAACCTGGCGTTCAGCGGTGACCGGATCGCTCCGGTTAGCGTGCGCATGCAGGAAACCTATGGCGACCGCATGTTCAGCCGCGAGAAAATCCAAAGGCGTGCCTTTTTCAGGTTGTTGCCGGACGATGTGCTGCTCGACGAAGCCCTGGCCCAATTGACCCGCTACAGCGTTCTGATGAAACGGCAACCGGATTTCGTTGCCGTCCGCGAGGGATTGCTGGAGCGTTCCTCCATGGCGCGCATTGTCTTCAAAGCGGTGAAGCAAGCGGATTTCGACAAACCGCCTCTGGTGATATCGCCCATCAGGTCGGGGCTGCAGACGCTCCGCCTTGCACGGCTTGCGAGGTCTTATGGTCTCAGCGTTCTACCAAAGGCCGACCCTTTGCCGGAGATAAGCGACCGGGAAGAGCTGCACCGGCTTTTGCATAATCATTTCGACGGTCTGAGTGATCGCAGTTTCGTTGCGGCCATTCCCGGTCGGCCGGACGATCGGTTGAGGCGGGATGAACACCGCAAGAAAATTGCCATCCGGGAATGTCAGTATGAAGTCCTGTCCAGCGAGCGGTTTTTTCAGACGCTGGACAAAAAGGATGTTTTTTTGAATTAGCACGCTGACTTGGTTACTGTGCCTGTGCGCAGAATTTCCGCAGAAACGAAAAAACGGCCCTGCGGGGAACAGAGCCGTTTTTCGTGGAGGTCAAGAAGGGGGGAGGGGCGGCCCCGCTTCCATGTCCTTTGATATAGGGAGATTTTGCTTGATTGCACGTGATGGAAATCACAGAGTCGCGATTAGGGTGAAAAAAATCGTGGTGTCGGCAGAAATAGGCAGGGCGAAAGTGTGGCAGAAATAAAGGACTTCTTGCAGAACAGCTTTTCACTGGAGGGGCTGGAAACGGACTTGGCTGCTGGTTTATCCAGCCTGGCCAGGCCCATGAAAATCGCTGCAGGAACAATACTTTTCGAAAATGGCGATCCCGGGAACGGTTGTTACGCCGTTCTGGAAGGATCTTTGAAAGTGTCGCTGCTGTCCGTGGAAGGGGATGAGCAGTTGCTGGCGGTTTTGGGGCCAGGAGATCTTGTCGGCGAACTCGCATTGTTGGATGGCCGGCCACGATCGGCGACCGTCAGCGCCCTGAAGGAAGCTCAGCTTGCTTTCATTGACAAAGCAGCGTTTCAGCGGTTCGCAGATGAACATCCGGCGGTTTACCGCCACATGCTGTCGATCGTCAGCAAACGTCTGCGCCATGCCAACGACGTTCTTGCCGCTCGTTCTTTCCTGCCGCTGCCCGGTCGCGTTGCACAAACGTTGCTGCAGCTTGCAGAAACCTTCGGCAAGCCATTGGACGACGGCCGGATGCTGATCCACTACAAGCTGTCCCAGGCCGACATCGCCAATATGGCCGGCGCCGCGCGCGAGAATGTCAGCCGGGTCCTGAACGACTGGAAACGTTCCGGCACGATCAGCCGGATTTCCGGGTATTACTGCCTGGAAGAAATCGAGTTTCTGGAACAGGCGTCAACGCTTTAGTCGCCTGCGTCCACCAACACGGCCATTTGTGTCCCCGTCAGCATGGACGCAAGCGTATGGGTGTTGAGACTGTCTAGAAAAGCCTCGGCGGCCTGTGCCATGGCACCTTTCATGGCACAGCGCGGCAGGAAGGCGCAAACGGCGGGAGCCGGTTTCAGGCAGGCCACGACACCCAGATCCGGCTCGATCAATCTGACCACATCGCCCAACCGGATTTCTTCCGTTGATCTGGCAAGACGGATGCCGCCGCCACGACCGCGGGTGGTTTCCAGATAACCGCCTCTCGCCAGCTGGGCGACAATCTTCATGACATGCGACTTGGCCAGGCCGAGCTGGGTGCTCAGCTTGTCCACGGTCTGGGGCGCGCCTGACTGGGCGGTTGCCATCAGTATTCTCAACGCAAAGTCGCTGGCCTGACTGAGGCGCATGACTGGATCCTATAAAACATTCATCTTAGATGTTGATTTTAGCTTGAAGCTGTGGCATTTAAAAGATGCATCTTAAATGAATGTTTTGGAGGCGGCTATGGAAGCCCGCAATTCCGCATCGAACAGATACAAACTTCAGCGCCGTGTCACACCGGAGCGGGGGGATCGCTTGCAGCGCTACGAAACGGTCAACGAACAGTCTATCCAGGTAATGGTGCACACCTTCTATGGCTGCATTCGCAAGCACCCTCGCCTGGGTGAAATCTTCGAGCGTCGTCTTGAAGGCAGGTGGGATGAACATCTGGCGAAGATGGAAACGTTCTGGCAGGCGGTTCTTCTGAAAAACGGTGCCTACAAGGGTAAGCCGGTTCCGGCGCACCTTAAACAGAAGGAACTTTTAAGTTCCGACTACGGCGAATGGCTGGATGTCTTCCGCCCCGTGATCAGGGAGTTATTCGTGCCGGATCTGGCCGACGAGATTATCGCTGTCGCGGAAAGGATCGCCCAGTCTCTCTGGCTTGCCACCTTTGGCTTTGCCGGAGCCGCAACGCCTCCTGACCTGTCCTCTCAGGACCCGCACAGGAGCCCATCATGTTAGTCGGTATTGTTCTTGTGGCCGAAGCGCTCGTCGTGGTCTGGTTCGCCGTGTTTTCCATCATGCTGATGTCCATGTATCTGGATTCCCGCAAAATGCCGTTGCCAAAATTGGATGTCGCAGGCCGCACGCTTATCGGCAGTGCCAAGCTCGCTTTTGTCACGGGCATGCTGGCGCTTGCAGTTCTCACGGTCGCCGAAATGCCATTGTTCGGATAGGAAGCCTAATATGACCATTTCCAATCTCTTGCCTCGCAGCCTGCCAATCCTGTTGATCTGGGTCGCAGCACCGCTCCCGCTGTGGATCATGGCCATTCTGATGCTGATCATCTGAACGAGTGCCCTTGTACTCCCCCGGCTGCAGGGTACTCTGTTTAAATCTGAAACAGGGGGAGTTCAGGCGTGAACGAGGAACAACCGAGCGGTGATCTGACGCTGCGGACCATGGCGATGCCTGCCGATACCAATGCCAACGGAGATATCTTCGGCGGCTGGGTTCTGTCTCAAATGGATCTTGCGGGAGGCATTGCAGCCGGTCAGCGAGCCGAAGGCCGGGTGGTCACCATCGCAGTCGACAAGATGAAGTTCATTCGTCCAGTTCACGTCGGCGACGTCTTGTGCGTCTATTCAGAGGTCATACGCGTCGGCACATCGTCCATGGAAATCAGGCTTGCGGCCTGGGCACTTCGGCATCGCTACGGCCAACGCGAAAAGGTGACTGAAGCGATCTTCACGATGGTCGCTGTCGATGAAGACGGCAGGCCGCGCCCTGTTCCAAAGATCTTCGTCGAAAGCGCAGGTGCAACCTTCGGCCCAAAGCTGAAGCAGCGCCTGCAGCCGCAGAACGCGTTCATCAGGGTGCAAAGGTGACTTGTGCCGTGGCAGACCGATAAGACGCAGTGACTTGATACGAGCCAGCACGCAGTCTTCGGCTGCCCGTTGCCAGACTTCCGATCCGGCAATTTCGGCATTGGCCACCACCGGATCTTCGATCAGATTTGCCGCTCTTCCGGCAAAAGGCTGTTTAGACAAAAAATCCTCCATCGGTTTCCCTAGGAGGACTGGCGCATGGAAATTCAACCGCTTCATTGCCGACTAGCCTCTTTTTGAGGTTCTAACCAGCCGCATCCCTGTTGCGGAAACCACCTTGCCCGGTCTGGCAGGTTGGCGAGGGCGCCAGCCCTTCTCTTGATGATCGTCGGCTTATGCCATGCTGCTCGCACCTTGGCAAGTCCATCTATGCAAGGCTCACCCAGTTTTTATAAACAGCGTAAACACGTCGCATTCGGTACAGAAGTCTCGGCCTGCCCAGGGTTCATTGCTTGCGGTCATAGTCGATACGGCCGTCCACCAGATGAATTCGCCGCTCCATGCGTGCGGCCAGATCCATGTCATGCGTGACTGCGACGATGGTGGTTTTCTGAGTTTCGACGATTTTCTGAAGGCTTTCGAATACCTGTTCCGTTGCTTTGGAATCAAGACTGCCGGTCGGTTCGTCAGCGAGGATGAGATCCGGAGCGTTTGCCAGGGCGCGGGCGACCGCAACACGTTGCCGCTGTCCCCCGGAAAGCTGAGCTGGTCGGCGGTGAAGAAAATCCTCAAGACCGAGGTCCGATAACAAACCTTCAGCTCGGTCCCGTTGCTCGCCTGATGTCAGTTTCCCGAGTTTCTGCATGGGGATCATCACATTATCCAGGGCCGTGAATTCCGGCAGAAGAAAATGGAACTGGAATACGAACCCGATTTTTTGCAGGCGCAGTTGAGCAAGATCGGTCGAAGACAGGTTTTCCGTCTCCAGTCCATCGATGAAGATGCGTCCCCGGGTCGGTCTGTCGAGGAGGCCGAGCAGGTAGAGAAGGGAAGATTTACCAGAGCCGGACGGGCCGGTGATCGCTATGAATTCCGATTGACCGACCTGAAAACTGACATCCTCAACAAGTGTAACCGGTACGACAGCCGGCAGGATCCGGGTCAGGTTTCGGGTTTCGAGCAGCACGGAATTGGGGTCCGGTATTGATGCAAGGCTCATGTCGCACCCCTGATGATATCGACGGGATTGAGACGTGCGGCTTTGCGGGCCGGGATGAAACCGGCAATGCCGGAGGAAAACAGCGCTAACAGGCAGGCAATAACGTAATGCAGGCTGGAGAAGTGGATCGGAAGCTGGGTCATTTCCACATCGGTCGTGAATTCGAACCTGATGGTGGCAAGGTAGCTTGAGAGCGCAAATCCCAGGATAGACCCGGCAATTGCGCCAAGGACGCCGATGACGAGACCTTCAAGGACGAAGATTTGCTGGATGTCGTGTTCCGGAAACCCTAGCGATTTCAGGATGGCAATATCGCGCGCCTTTTCATGAACGATCGTCGAGACGATGTTGAAGATGCCGAAACCTGCCACAACAAGTATGGCACCGACGACGGTGTACATGATGATGTTGCGCACGAAAAAGGCTTCCATAAGCCCTTCGTTTGCTTCTTCCCACGAGACCGCCTTGTACCCCAGTTGACGTTCGGCGCGCGCCGCGACGTCATTCGCCAGACCTATATCGGCAAGCTTAATGGCAATGGTGTTTATGACATCCGGCTTTTCGAGCAGAATCTGAACCGCTTTCAATGGCGCATAGGCAAGTCCCTCATCGCTGGACGTTACGCCGGTGTGAAACATGCCGACGATCTTGAAGCGCTTGGCCACACCGTTCGCAGATGTCAGCGTCACCGTGTCTCCAAGTTCTGCGCCAAGCCTGGTCGCGGCCTTGTTTCCCAGGACGAGCCCGTTGGACGTAACGTCCAGATCCCGAAAGCTGCCACTGCGCATGTCTTTGCCGATCTTGGAAACTGCAAGCTCGGAGCGCGGAACGACACCGATAAGTGTCATCCCGAGATCCTGACCGCTGTAGCGCAGGACGGCCTGTCCGGTCAGCCTTTGCGCCATATTGCCGTCAACCCAGTCGCGAAGCGATGCCAGCGCCTCGACCGGATTGCGGATACCCCGAAGGTCTTCCTTGGGCCGAAGTCCTGAATAGGCAACGGCATCATAGACAAGGCTGGCGGGCTGCTCGGCGGGCGACCTTTGCTCGTCAAGAATTTCCACATGTGGAATGGCGTCGATCAGCGTTGCCATGAAATCCCGTTGCGACCCTTCCATGAGGCTCGCCATTGCGACAGAAAAACCGACGCCCAGTGCTACACCAAGTGTTGAAACCACGGTCTGCCGCATGCGATTGCGGATATGGGTAGAAGCGATCCGAAGGAGCAGAACCATTACCGGTCTCCACTCTCCGGTTTGACCTTCTGCCCTTCGCTCAGGTCTTCCCGGTATGGGAATACGATGCGGGTTTCGGCCTTCACGCCGTCAAGGACCTCGACAGCTCTGGTGCCCTTTATTCCTGTTTCGACACTGACAGGCGAAATACGGTCGTCGTCGTCGAGCATCTGCAGCACGGAACCGTCAAACGCCGCGAGCGGAACCAAAAGCGTATTTTTGCTTTCACGCGTGACAATGTTGATTTCTGCCGTCATGCCGATGTGCAACGGCGTGTCATCGGGCAAATCCAGGTAAACTCGGTAATTTTTTAAGACCGGATCACCCTTGGGAGTAATTCTTGCGACGGTTGCTCTCAAGTCCCTGTCTGGAAAGGCATCGGCGCGAATGAGTGCTTCATGTCCTTTTTCGACCTTGGGAATATCTTCCTCGTTGACCTCCGCAACCAATTGCAGCGGCAAGGGTTGGCCGATCCAGAACAGGATTTCCCCCGGTTCTGCGACTTCGCCGACGGCGCCGTCCTGACGAAGCACGACGCCATCCATCGGCGAGGTGATCGTGTAGTCCAGCAACCGCTCCTTCTGCGCCGCGATCATGGCATTGATGCGGATCAGTTCGCTTTGCGCCTTGTCGTAGATCTGTTGACTGACGACCCGTCGTTCGAACAGTTGCTGGGCGCGTTCCCGATCGGACTGGGCCAGTGCCTGACGGGCCTCCAGTTCGGCAAGCGTTGCCCGGGCGTCACCGCTGTCCAGTTCGGCGAGCTGATCACCCTTGCTGACTTGCATCCCCTCGCATCCGCAAAGCGTGATGATCCGCTCGCGGATGATGCTGGTGACTTTGGCCCACCTGACCGGTTCCACGACCGCAGTCGCATAGACAACTTCCGCGGCCCGGCCATTTGTCGGCTGCACGATCTGCACTTCCGGCGGTTTTTGGGACCACCAGTACCAGCCGGCGACAGCAGCAACGCTCAGACAGGTCAGGACGAGAAAACGGGATAGCCGCATGGTACACCTTTGAAAGAACCGATCTTCAAACTACCCGGTAACGACTGCATTGCCTTGGTCTGGATCAACTGCGCAGGTAAGTTGGGAAACACAGCGCGCAATGTGCCCTGATAGATGCAAGCATATGAATGCCGGAGACGGGTTTCGGCGTTTATGGCAGGAAACAGCGGCTTAAAGGTCTGCAACCTTGACTGCCAGTTTGCCCTTGTTGGTGCCGTCAAAAAGCTTGTTGAACGCTGTTGGTGCGTTCTCAAGACCCGTCGTGACATCAAGCCGATATTTCAGCTTACCTTCCATCATCAACTTGCCGAGCTCCTGGAAAATCGCCGGAAACTTGTCGAAATGGTCGGTCATCACATAACCCTTCAACGTCAACCGCTTTCGGACGATGGCTGTCATCTCGGGCGGCGTGGCGGTTGCTTCGCCGTTATAGACGGAAATGAAGCCGCAAAAGATCATCCGCCCGAACGGCGCCATGTTTTTAAGAGCTGCATTGAAGGGGTCGCCGCCCACATTTTCAAAATGCAAGTCGATCCCCCCGGGAGCGAACTCCTTGAGACCCTTGTCGAGATCGTCTGTGCGATAATTGAGAGCGGCATCAAAGCTCAGATCATTGACCAGCCAGTCGCATTTTTCCTGCGTCCCGGCAATACCGATCACACGCAGCCCCAGTGCCTTGCCGATCTGCCCGACCAGCGAGCCGACGGAGCCGGCGGCACCTGTGACGCAGAGCGTTTGGCCTTCCTTCGCTTCACCCTCGACCACCAGGCCATACCAGGCCGTCGCACCGGGCAGGCCGAGTATGCCGATATAGTCTTCAAGGCTCGCAACCTGCGGAACCACGCTCAATTCACCAGGGCCGACATCGAGGAACTGCGTCCAGCCGGTCATGCCGGTCACCCAGTCGCCTGGTTTGTAGGCGTCGGATTTGCTGTCTTCGACCACACCGACACCGAGCGAACGCATCGTATCGCCCAGAGGGACCGGAGGCAGGTAACTGTCGGTGCTCGCTGACACCCAGCCGCGCATTGCAGGATCGAGGGAAACATAGAGAACCCTGATCCGGGCCTTGCCGTCTGCCAGTGGCCCGAGATCTTCCTCAACACGGTCGAAATGCTCCGGTCCAAGCCGTCCTTCCGGACGGGATTTCAGTGTGAGCCGCATATTGTTCATTGAACTGCCTTTCGCCTGGCCCGGCTTTCCTGGGTTTCTCAATCAGTAGTGAGGTGGTTTTTCAATCTGGTGACCTGGCAAAACATTTTCCATAAGTTCTTCCACCTGATCGGTCATGTTCGACAGTGCCCGCGTCAAACGATCGATTTGCTTGCCCTGTTCGACAACAACGCCGTTGAGGTCATCGATTGTGTTGGTGGCATGTGCCAGATCGATCTCTAGTTTCTCAAGCCTGGTTTCATGATCCTGGGCCATTTGCGCGTCCTTGGATTTCGTGACTTCGGTTGCGATTCTGTAACCGATGCAGCGAGGTGCAGCTATAGGCCGATTATCACAATTCGACAAATTCATTCATCGTATCTTGCCGATGAGTTCTGGAGCTGGCAGAAGGTGTGGCAAGTCTCCTGGTGTGCGGTCGTCCTGCCGAAGCCGGGCACCATTGAAAAACATCCTGAAGAAAGCATGTCATGACAACCTTGTCCGATTTCAAGATCACCGAAAAATGGCCGGCCCAGCATCCAGACCGGATTCAGCTTTATTCCCTGCCGACACCGAATGGCATCAAGGTGTCCGCCATGCTGGAAGAAACCGGACTGCCTTACGAGCCGCACAAGGTGGACTTTGCCACCAATGATCAGATGAGCCCGGAATTCCTGTCGCTCAATCCCAACAACAAGATCCCGGCGATCATCGATCCTAACGGTTTGGGTGGCGAGCCGGTTGCGCTTTGGGAATCAGGCGCCATTCTCATCTATCTCGCAGACAAGTCAGGCAAGTTCCTGTCCGAAAATCCGGCGCTGAGACACGAAACCATCCAATGGGTGATGTGGCAGATGGGCGGCTTGGGCCCCATGACCGGCCAGCTCGGTTTCTTTCACAAGTTTGCCGGCAGGGAATATGAGGATCGCCGTCCGTTTGAACGCTACCGGGACGAAGTCAAGCGACTCCTGGGTGTTCTTGACCGCCAGTTGGAGGGTCGTGAATTCATCATGGGGGATGATTACACGATCGCCGATATCGCCTCCTGGCCCTGGGCGCGCAACATCAACGGCTTTTACGAGGCAGCTGAAGTTGTCGACTATCAGAATTTCAAGAATGTCGTGCGTTGGGTAGATATCTGCCTTGAGCGTCCGGCAAGCCAGAAGGCAATCAATATTCCCGCACGCGACTGATAGCTGCGACTGCAATGAAGCACCGGAACAGAAAAAGGAGCGTCCCGTAGACTGCCCCTTTTTACATGCGCGCTGAAGGTCTCGCTTCAACCTGTTGCAGAACATATCCGCAGGATGGCCACGTTTTTCGCCAGACCATACGGGCACCGGCGACCTTGTATCCAAAGCGGGCGCGGTTACATCGCACCGATTTCCTTATAATAGCGCTCGGCACCGGGATGCAGCTTGATTGTGCCCTCGGCCTTGGCGCCATATTCCGGTGTCAGGGCCTTTGCCCAGGGGGCATCGGACGTGATGTTGTCGACGTTTTCCCAAAAGGCCTTTGTCATCCGGTAGACGAGATCTTCGTCCAGGTCCGTGCGCACGGCGATGCTGACGCCTGTATTGTTTGACTTCACCGCGCCGTCATTGACCTGATTGGCATAAAGACCCGCAGGGACTTCCGCTCTCTGGCGAAATTTGCCGAGGAATTTGTCAACGGCTTCACCGGTGTCATCTTCCGGGCCGATAAAACGGACTTTTTCGGTTTCAGTGAATTGAATGAACTGCTGGCATGGATCAATGCAGCCATTAACATACATGTCGATCTTACCGTCGAGAAAGGCCTGAAACCCGGTCTTCCAGTTGGCTTTGATGGCATCAAAGTCCTCACCTGCGACCAAACCTGTCGTCGACTCGATCCAGCCTTTGGCAGCGTTGTAGGCGCCGCCGCCCTGCGGTCCCAGAAAGACCGTGGTGCCTTCAATGTCATCGAGATATTCGATGTCGCTGTCGGCGCGCACCGCGAAGTGATAAGCGCCCCAGGGGAAGGCCATCAGCTGGCTGACATTGCCGGCCAGCTCCTCATTGTTGTCGACATCCTTGTACATGGCCTTCTTTTGAGTGAGCAGGAAATGGATTGTCGGCGATCCCATCGACATGTCGAGATTGCCACGGGCGACTTCCAGCATATGAACCGTCGCAGCACCACCTGCAGCCACTTCAATCGTAACGTCATCAAGATTCTCGGTCACGATATTGGCAAAGGTCGCCATGGTGATTGCCTGGCCGAGGCTCGGGGCAATCGTCGCCATTTTAAGTGTCACCTCTTCCGCCCAGCTGGATGTCGCAAGAAGCGATGTGGCGATAAGGGTGGCAAGACTGAGTTTACGCATGATGTTTCCTCCCTTGGTCATGCGAATTCCTTGGGTATGCGTTTGGGCGTTGCCCGCGACAGGAAAAAGTGACGGCCAAGAAGCGCCAGGCTCAACATCACGGCGCTCGCTGCAATGAAGACGGACGGCACCAGTACCAAAAGGCCAATGGCTGCGCGCGCCACACGTTCAACCGGACCAAGCGCCCGGCGGTCAAATCCTGTCAGAGCAGAGGCGGTCATCCACATGGCAAGCGCGAATGCCAGGATGACCCAAATAAAATCAAGCCAGCCGACCGCATTGATGTCGAGCATGGCGCGGCTGTTCGGAACTTCCTCTCCGAACCAGACAAAAAGCATCTGCAGTTTATAAAGAACCGCCGGGTGATAGACGAAGACGAACGGGATCAGAAATCCTGCAACACCGATACGGGCCGCCTCGAATCCTGTTCGTACCGGATCTGCACCTGCAATCGGCGCCGCCGCGAAGGCAGCCAGCGCGACCGGTGGTGTCACGGTTGACATAACCGCGAAAAAGACAACGAAAAGGTGCAAAGTCAGCGGTGGAATGCCGATCGTCTCAATGCCGGAGCTGAGCGCGATCACGATGATGAAATAAGTTGCACCCGGTGGAAGGCCCATGCCGAGAACGATTGAACCCAGGGCGACAACGATCAGAACTATGGGCAGCGGGCCGTTTGCCAACTGGGTCAAAAGCAAAGCCAGGCGCCCCGAAAATCCGGAGACCTGAATAAGCCCGACGATCAGGCCGATCGCAGTCACGATGACTACGATGGATGCGGACATGCGACCTGCGCTCACGAAGGCCGACCACAAACGCTCGGGTGACCGGAATGCCGGGAAAAGAACGAGTGCAGCACCCACGGCGGCAACAAGACCGTAAAATCCTGCCTTGGGGACGGACGGTTGAACAAAAAGAAAATAGGTCAGAACACCTAGCGGGATGATGAAGACCAGGCACTGGATCAGTTCTTTCCGGTTCAGAGCAGGCCTTGCCTCCGACGGCAGGGTTCCTATTCCCTGTTTCCGCGCTTCGAAATAAATCGTCAGGAAAGTACCAAAATAGTAGAACACCGCCGGCAGGATCGCGGCGACGACGATATACCGGTATTCAAGTCCGATCTGTCCGGCAACGAAGAACGCAACAACACCCATAACCGGTGGCATCACCTGCCCACCGGTGGACGCAGCTGCTTCCACTGCACCTGCAAAAGCTGGTCTGAAGCCCGATTTCTTGATGACCGGAATTGTCATCACACCGGTGGAGACAACATTGGAGATCGCTGCCCCGGAAAGAGTGCCGAACAGCGCGGAACTCGCCACGGCCGCGTGCGCGGCACCGCCGACGAAACCGCCGGTAAGGCGATTGGCAATCTTCAAGAGCAGGTCTCCGGCGCCGGCGGCCATCATGACGGCACCGAAGACGATGTAGATGAGCACATTGCCAGAGACGACCTGAAGCGGTTGTCCGAACATGCCACCGGTCTGAGCCCAGAAATTCTGTACCATCGAGCGCATGCTCTGCGCGAAGGTTGATTCAGATCCGGCAAGAATCCCGGTCCAACCGGGCAGGTAGCCGCGAATGAAGAAGTAGACCACCCAGAACAGGCAAAACGCGACGATGAAGCCGCCGAACATCCGCCAGGTCAGATAAAGCGTGATCGCCGTTGCCAGCGGGAACATTACATAATCGAGCGGATTTGCTGTCGGCAACGCACCGCCGTCTGTGGCGAAAATCTTTGCAATCCAGGCACTGAAGGCAAGAAGTGCCAACAGAGTGAGAGCCCAGTTCAGCCACTGCTGTTTGCGTTCGCGATGGAGTGTCAGAAGTGAAACTGCAAAGGCAAACAAAATGGGCAGGCCAAGGATCAATCCTGTGGGCAGCAGAAAATTCCGCTCAAAACTCCTGTACCCGCCACCCAGCCAATGTTCCCGGATGAGCAGTCGTTTGTCGCGGCGCGACAGCTCGTCGAAACCCGGTGTGGTGGTCTCAATGAGCCAGCGGACAAATTCAGATATTGGACCCGAGGCGGCATAGATCACGATCACCAGCGCAAAGCAGAGAGCAAGCACATCCGACAGCCTGGTATTAAGGTTCAAGGCTGGTTGGGTTTCGTTGTCGGTCTTTTCTGCCTGACCGGTCACATCATTCTCCGGCATCGTGCGGGGCGTTGATGTGGTTCTGCCGAACCGGACCGCGATAGGCTTCTGTCAGCTCATCTGGAACCTCACTGCCATCCTTCAGGAAAGGCAGAATCCCCTTGCGTTTGGAGCGACCTCGCATGGCTTTGATGTCATCTTCTGATTTCGTTACCCGTTGAGCCAGTCGTCGGCCCCATTGGGCGAGATAGCCGTAAAGGCGGTCGATCTCGGCCCGGTGATCATTGCCTTTTGCAAGATCATGGAATTCGTCCGGGTCTGTCATCAGATCAAACAGCATGGGACGAAATCCACCCTCTGCGTGCATCAGCTTGTAGCGGCCGTCAAAAACCATGAAGAGGCGTGCATCGCGTGGCTCCAGCCCGAGTTTCACGCATTGCGGCGTGGGCGAATAATCGAACTCACTGATGACAAAGTCGCGGCCCTGGTCCGATCTGCTGTGCAAATACGCTTGCAGGCTGCGCCCCTCTAGAATGTGATCCGGAACCTTGCCTCCTGCAGCCTCAACGAAGGTTGGTACAAGATCAATGGCTTCGACCAGCGCCTCGCAAGTGCTGCCCCTTGTTCCGTCGGCTTCTGTCCTAGGATCATAGATGATCAGGGGAACCTTCACCGATTGCTCATGGAAGAGGTCTTTCTCACCCAGCCAGTGGTCGCCGAGATAATCACCATGATCGGATGTCAGAACGATCATGGTGTCTTCCTTTCGCCCGCTGGTTTCCAGATAGTCCAAAAGCCGCCCGAGCTGATCGTCGCACTGTTTGATCAAGCCCATATAGGCCGGAATGACCTTGTCGCGAACCTGATCCTGCTGAAAGGCCGAGGAAATGGCACTTTCCATATAGGCTGCGTAAACCGGATGTGCGTCCTCGCGCTCCAGGTTGTGGCGCTTTGCCTGCGGTACCTGGTTCTTGCCGTACATGTTGTGATAGGGGGCAGGGACGATGTAGGGCCAGTGTGGCTTGATATAACTGACATGGGCACACCACGTGCCCTTGGCCTGTTCGATGAATGCGATCGTCCGAGACGTCAGCCAGGGTGTTTCACTATCTTCTTCGCGAATATTCGCGGCCTTGTCGGCATTATCGAACATCCAGCCACTGGCAAGCTCGTTGCCTTCGATCCCGGCATTGGCGAAATCAGCCCAGGGGTTTTCGCTCTCATAGCCTTTCGACTTCAGATATTCATTATAGGGAGAACGCTTCTCATCGTAAAAACCGTCGGGTCCCTGGCCCCACAATCCGTCATCGCGGATCCAGACATCAAAGCCGCATTCTTCCTGCCGCGCGCCGATCACACTGTCCGGGCTGAGACCAAGCCGGGCCATGCCTTCCTTGTCGGCTTTCATGTGGGTTTTGCCGATAAGCCAGCAATCCATACCCAGCTTGCGCAGGTGGTCCCCCATCGTCTGCTCACCGACACGCAGAGGAAATCCGTTCCACTGCGCGCCATGAGACGATGCATACCGGCCGGTATAGGTGCTCATCCGGCTCGCACCGCAGATCGGCGATTGCACATAGGCATTTGTGAACCGCACACCCATGGCGGCAACACGGTCGAAATTCGGGGTGTGCAGATGTGGATGACCGGAGCAGCTCAGGTAATCAAAGCGCAATTGGTCATACATGATGAACAGGATATTCAGCGGACTCCCTCCCAAGATCGCTTGCGAGGAAACGATACGACTAACGAGGCATAGCTTTCAAATGATCATTTTTCTCATTTGAGAATTTTGGTTATGACTCAGTTCCAGTCCTTGCAATGTTCCTGAACGAGTTCGGAAAAGGCGAAGGCCGCCGGTGTCAGTATTCTGTCTTTTGCGGAGGTGATGGCGATGGAAACCGTCGGTAGCTGTTCTTCGATTGGCACGATCCCGATATCCCATTTTGAGCGGATCTCCGGAATCGGCAGACTTGGAAACGAACAGAGCAGATCCGTCCCTTCCAGCATGGACAAGATGCTGAGAACGGAATCGGATCGGGCAAAAGGTTCCGGTGGACTGATGCCCTTGCTTTCGAATATCTGATAATAGACCGGGCGCCGTTCCTTGGGACCGATCATGATCCAGCGACCGTCCTTAAGCTCCAACGGATCCTTGATGTTCAGATATCTTGATTGGGCACCGGTCAGGATGGAGACGGGCGTCGAAAACAGCGGTGTGGCATGCAGGCCAGGCAGGTCGCTTGGAGAAGGGGAAGGCCCGAGGACAAAATCTGCCTCTCCCCGACGGAGCGGTGAAAATGCAGCCGGTGCATGGCCCCCCGTAATGCCGATTTTCACGTTGGGAAAGCGCTGTTGAAACCGGCGCAAAACGGTCGGAACGACTTTCAAGGCAACCAGGGGTGAAACGATTATATCTATGGTGCCGACATAATCCCCCTGGATCTGGGCAACTTCCTCCTGCAGTTTCTTGATGTCGCCGAAAATCTTGCGGCATCGGTCAACAATCAGTTGCCCCTCGGAGGTCGGTACCACGCCATAGGACGCGCGAAAGAATATCGGTGTTCCAAGATCTGCTTCGGCAGCTTTCAGCGCTTTCGTAATCGCAGGCTGGGTCCTGTTCATGCGCGCAGCCGCCGCGCCGAGACTGCCGAGCTCTGCGATCGTGACAATCAGCTCCACATGCTGGGGTTTCAAACAGCTCTCCAATCCTCACCGTCTACCAGCCCGCAAGGATAGAAGATCGCCAAGGCGAAATGAAGCATTGGCATGTCATCTGATTGCGGGAGAGGAACCGAACGCTATTGGTTCAAACAATCATGGTTCCAGATCTGTCTGGTCGAGATTTCTTTTTCACCACCTGGAAGCGGTGTCGGTTCTGTTTGAAAGTAAATGACAAAGGTAGACAGCGCGGGACTATCCGGATGCTTTGCTGACCATGTCCGGCAGAGAAAACGGCCATAGTTGAGAGCAAGCCTGTGATGCGCATCATCGTAGGAGCGGTCCTCCAAAATCGAGAGGAATTTGCGCCAACGGTAGTTCGCGTAGACTTCGGAAACGACAGCTGGCTTGTCGAAGTCGGCAAGGCCTTTTTGCATCCGATAGACGTCCACAATCGTTCCATCAGACAATTCACCTTCGATGACCGGCCACGGACTTGTCATTTCGGGATATGGGGCAAACATCGTCCAGTTCTGATAGAGCCCGAGGGCCTGCCGAGCGAACAAAAAGGAAGACGGCAAATTCAGGCCGCTCCACGCAAGAGTGGATATGTTCTGAAGTGTTATGAAAATCAGGAAAACAGCTGCGATGGACTGTGTCATCGGCCCGAACCGGGAATCTGTGTCGCGCCATTGCAACAATCCTCCGGTCATTCGGGAAAGTAACGGACGGTTTTTTCCGATCCAGTCATAAAACCTGTCCCCGGTCCCATGAAACATATTTCGGTCGAGTATCCAGGCGACCGGAAAGAACACCGGCGAAAGGCCAAATAGCCTGACGATGGCATTGAACTTGAAAAAGCGTTTGTTTCCTACCGTCAGTACCCAGGAATTACGGCTTTCGAGTTCCGGTCCGATGTCCGGGTCGTCCTGAGCAGGTTTGACGGGAACAGTGCGCAGAAACAAGAACACTGCCAGAAGGTGGCAGGTCTTCTCGCAGAAATCACACCCCCGGTCGAACCAGATCCCGACTGGATCTGAAGTCCGTCGCGGGAGCCATCCATCCAGCTTGTCCCACATCCATCCCGGCATGAAGGTCAGGTTCATGATGATGGAAACGAAGGGGAAAAATCCGATTTCAAGAAAGAACAGAAACGCCAGATGCATGGTTATGAAGGCCAGCATGAAGAGAGTTCGGAGCGTTCGGTGAAAGAGCGGGGAGAAAATCAGAAATGGACCGACCAGCTCCAGGACATAAACGTAATAGGTCAGACCCGTCAGCATGGGTTCGAATTGCCGGAACCATAGCGCAAATGGAGTGACGAGGTAATCAAGATGCAGCGCGTAGTAAACGGCAGTCCCCTCTGGAACCCAGATTGGATGGGTCTTTAGCAGCGCGCTGAAAAAGTACATGGACATGCCCTGGATCAGGAGGGCGAATGTCGCGATTGAAAAATAGGCATTTTTTGAAAATCGTTCCGACCGGTTCACGGCGCAATCGGCGGAGTACCGTGCACCCAGAGGCAGAAACATGGCCCAGAACAGAAGCAGAAGGGCAAGATTGTCTTCGCCGGACAAGATGAACGTGTTTCGGTTTTGAACCGAAAGCATCAGGAGCCACGAAAGTGCGGTCACCAGGCGTGTACGCCAGCCGAGAATAAGCAATATGGCCAGGAAGGCGGCCAGAAGAAACAATAATGCCTGGAACCACGCCGACCCGTTGGCCAGGTGAATTGACCAAGTGCTTAGGTAAAGAAACTCCATCTGCACGGCACGAGGCATCAGCCCTGAGTCCGTATAATGGGCCAGGAGATCTCGTGAGCGAAAACAGAGATCTATGAGAATATAGACGCCAAGCAGGATGCGAAACAGCGCAAGCGTCCGAAGGTCGATGCCAAAAATCTCCCGGACGGGAGCCAGTTTGACCCTGATGGTCTTCATTGCTGAATGTCTCGCCGACTCGCACTCGATCACAGAAGTAGCGGTAATGATGCCTCGTTGTGGTTAATATTCTTGGGTTGCCCATTTGTTGGGGCGAACGGTTTGATCGGCCAAGTTCGGGGATGAAAATTTGGCTCCAAGCCGGCCCAGTCAATGCGTGAGCTTCAGGACGTCTTCGAAACCCGTGCTGGCTGTTGGCGTCGCAGGCATACGCACCCGAAAGAGGTGGCTACAGACACAAAAAGGGCGGCCCGGAGGCCGCCCTTTCGTAAAGCTTTTGAGCTTCAGGCTTCTTAGAAGCCCATACCGCCCATGCCGCCCATGTCGCCACCCGGCATTGCCGGTGCTGCTTCTTTCTTCGGCAGCTCGGCAACCATGGCTTCGGTGGTGATCAGCAGACCAGCGACGGAAGCTGCGTCCTGCAGGGCAGTACGAACAACTTTGGTCGGGTCGATGATGCCAGCTTCGATCATGTTGACGAATTCTTCGGTCTGAGCGTTGAAGCCGTAGGTGTCGTCGTCGTTTTCCTGGATCTTGCCGACAACGATGGAGCCTTCGACACCAGCGTTTTCAACGATCTGACGGATCGGAGCTTCGAGAGCGCGCAGAACGATCTTGATGCCTGCTTCGATGTCGGAGTTGTCGGAAGACAGTGCGGAAACGGCCTTCTTCGCACGCAGCAGAGCAGCGCCACCACCCGGTACGATGCCTTCTTCAACGGCAGCGCGGGTTGCGTTCAGAGCATCGTCAACGCGGTCTTTTTTCTCTTTCACTTCGATTTCAGTTGCACCGCCAACGCGGATGACTGCAACACCACCAGCAAGCTTGGCCAGACGCTCCTGCAGCTTCTCACGGTCGTAATCGGAAGTGGTTTCTTCGATCTGGGCCTTGATCTGACCAACGCGACCGTTGATGTCGTCCTTGGAACCTGCACCGTCAACGATGGTGGTGGTTTCCTTGGTGATGGACACTTTCTCGGCAGTGCCGAGCATGTCGAGGGTCACGTTTTCCAGCTTGATGCCGAGATCTTCGGAGATCACGGTGCCACCGGTGAGGATCGCGATGTCTTCGAGCATTGCCTTGCGGCGATCGCCGAAGCCCGGAGCCTTGACAGCAGCAATTTTCAGACCGCCGCGCAGCTTGTTGACCACGAGGGTTGCAAGTGCTTCGCCTTCTACATCTTCAGCGATGATGAGCAGCGGGCGGGAAGACTGAACAACGGATTCCAGGATCGGCAGCATGGCCTGCAGGTTGGAGAGTTTTTTCTCGTGCAGCAGGATGTACGGCTTTTCAAGGTCTGCCAGCATCTTGTCAGCGTTGGTGACAAAGTACGGAGACAGGTAACCGCGGTCGAACTGCATGCCTTCAACGACTTCCAGCTCGGTTTCCAGGGATTTGGCTTCTTCGACGGTGATCACGCCTTCGTTGCCGACTTTCTGCATGGCTTCGGCAATGTCCTGACCGACCTGCACGTCGCCATTTGCGGAAATGGTGCCGACCTGAGCAACTTCTTCGGAAGTGGTGATGGTCTTGGAAGCAGCTTCCAGGTACTTGACTGCTTCAGCAGCAGCAATGTCAACGCCGCGCTTCAGGTCCATCGGGTTCATGCCGGCAGCAACAGCCTTGGCGCCTTCCTTGACGATGGCCTGTGCCAGAACGGTAGCAGTCGTGGTGCCGTCACCAGCGATGTCGTTGGTTTTGGAGGCCACTTCGCGCACCATCTGGGCGCCCATGTTTTCGAACTTGTCTTCCAGTTCGATTTCCTTGGCAACGGAAACACCGTCCTTGGTGATACGCGGTGCGCCGAAAGCCTTGTCGAGAACGACATTACGGCCTTTCGGGCCAAGAGTAACTTTTACAGCGTTTGCGAGGGTGTCCACGCCTTTGAGCATGCGCTCACGGGCGTCGGAGGAGAACTTTACTTCTTTAGCAGACATGAGGTCGTCTCACTTAAAATTGGAATGATGTTGAGATCAAAAGCGGTTCGCTGTGACTTAAGCGATCACGCCCATGATGTCGGATTCCTTCATGATCAGGAGGTCTTCACCGTCGATCTTGACTTCGGTGCCGGACCACTTGCCGAACAGAACGCGGTCGCCTGCTTTAACGTCGACCGGGATCAGCTCACCGCTGTCCTTACGGGCGCCGGCGCCAACGGCGACGATCTCGCCTTCCTGCGGCTTTTCTTTTGCGGAGTCCGGAATGATGATGCCGCCTGCGGTCTTCTCTTCAGAGTCTACGCGGCGAACGACGACACGGTCGTGCAATGGACGAAATGCCATAAGACTGTTTCCTCTCATGAGCGCGCCCCACGCAATTGGCAGCGCGCGAGACATGATAAATGGGTTGACTTGCACGAGAGGAGCGACCTCTCGCAGCTTCTTAGCACTCCCTCAAGGCGAGTGCTAACAGCGTCATCGATTTATGTAGCCGAGCGCAGCTTGTCAATGCTTTATGAGGAGAATTTAATGTCTATCGCCCGAACCGCGCACCAGTATCGTAAATGCGGCATTGTTAGGGCGGATTCAGTCGCTTGCGCGAAGCAGATCTGACCGGCTTTAATTAGGGGCGGTGACCGTGAATGGCAAGGTGAAGCCGGCTTGATTTTCGTTCACCTCGTCGGTGAATGTCGTTTCAAGCTGATAGTCGCCGGACGGCAGTCCGCTGAACTGGAACGTCAGGGCTGCTGCCAGTTCTCTTTGTTTGGAACGGCCGTTGCCGGAAAAGACAGCGAAATTGTCCTGGCCTGCAAGCACCTGCCCGGATTTGTTGAGAAGCTTGTAGCTTGCTGTCAGCTCGAACGCGTAATCGCCATCGGTTTCCCGATAGGCGTAGCCAACCGGTTCTGCGTAGATTGAAAGCGCCTGGCCATCAGCAAAGACGGCGTCTGCACGCGGAGTGTATTGACCATAGGCGGAACCGCCGTTTTCGGTGAAAGTGGCCACGTTGAAGGCAAGGCCGGAAGTTTCCCAAGCCTTGTCGTAAGCAGAAAGAGCCTGTTCGAAAGCTTCGGAAGGTGCTGAGCCGGTTTCAGGCTGAGCCTGGGCGGTCAAAGTTCCTGCCAATGTTCCCACAGTAATGAGGGCAGCAGAAACGATCCGCCTTGATGCACGTCTTCCGGTCAACAATGTCATTTTATCCCCGCACGCCCTTAAGTCTTTTCGTTTTTAGCGATTTCGCCGATATAGACCGACTTCTGCCAATAGACAAGAAAATGTGTGCGATGCGGTAAACGGAAGCATGCTCGCTTTCACTTCATAACCTGTGAGAGTTCAGAAGATGATGACGCAGAACATGTTAGGGCACATTCGACGTTTGCGCTCTTGTGCCCGGACCCGCTGCTGAAGAGCCGAAGTGAATTCAGCAGCGCGTCAGACGCTGCGAGCGGTCCATGACTGACGTTTCCGATAGATTGTGGACGGGCTGATTTCAAGCGCCGCGGCCGCCATGGCAATGTTGCCGTCAAACGCATCCAGCGCGTCTTCGATGATCCGCCGCTCCTGCGCCCATAAGGGCTCGATCGCGCCGAAGGGCCGGCTTGGAGGGGCAGCACGGGAACGTTCGCGCGAGAGATCGATCACCGCATTCGGCCGCGCACTCTGGTCCCGGATCACCATCGGAAGCATGTCATAGGTCACGGCGACGCCGTCATTCATGACAACCATTTGCCGGATGGTGTTCTCCAGTTGTCGGACATTGCCGGGCCAGGAATAGGAGACGATCCGGGCTTCGGCATCAGCGTCGAACCCCCGGAAACCACGGCGTTCTTCCTGTGAATAGCGGTCGAGGAAAGACTGGGCCAGAGGCAGGATATCGTCGCGCCGTTCTCTGAGCGCCGGTAAGTGAATAGGCAGCACATGCAGACGGTAGTAGAGGTCTTCCCGGAACCTGCCAGCCGTAATCTCGGTCAAGGGATTGCGGTTTGTGGCGCAGATGATGCGTGCGTCCACCTGCCGGGTCTGCGTGTCGCCGAGTCGCTGGAAAGTCCCGGTTTGCAAAAACCTGAGCAGCTTGCTTTGCAGCATCAGGTCCATTTCGCCGATTTCGTCCAGAAACAACGTTCCGCCGTCAGCTTGTTCCGCGGCACCGGCCCGGTTGTCGGCCGCGCC